>NZ_JABEPH010000048.1:0-23333 GCF_013004495.1 Rhizobium sp. SEMIA 4085 | reverse complement strand
TCACCCAACCCGACCGCCTCAAGCTCAGCCCTCGCGGCCCCCACGACATGAGGTCGGCAACCGAATCCATCGCCGCGCGGTGATCGCTGCCTCCCATGTCAGGAACGGCGCCGAGTTCGCCTTGTGGACCCGGGTCGATGACCTCGAATGTGTGTCCCGCCGCTGCGCCGTGCCATTCGCCGCCGCCGAGCCCGTCTCGCGCAACAGGCTGGTGTCCTTCAGCTCGTTCTTCGTGGCCTCTTCTCTAGTCAGTCGAGCGCCGAAAGCGCTGCTGTGGTGATTGCTTCTGTTTTGTCCTTGCCAGGGAAGGCGCCGATGCCGCGCGCAGTCGTCGCCTCGATCGCGGTCATGACATTGCTAGCGGCGGCTTTCTCGCCCAGGTGATCCAGCATCATCGCGCCCGACCATATGGTGGCGATCGGGTTGGCTATCCCGAGATGGGCGATGTCTGGAGCCGAGCCATGGACGGGTTCGAACATGGAGGGCGCCGATCGGTCCGGATTGATATTGGCGGAGGCGGCGAAACCAAGCCCGCCCTGAATAGCGGCGCCAAGGTCGGTCAGGATATCGCCGAACAGGTTGGAGGCGACCACGACGTCGAGGCTTTCCGGCGCCATGACCATGCGGGCGGCCATCGCGTCGATATGATAGCTTGTCACCTCGATATCTGGATACTCACGTGCAAGCGCTTGCGTGATCTCGTCCCAGAACACCATAGAATACTTCTGCGCGTTGGACTTGGTCACGGAAGCAAGCTTACCGCGCCGCGCACGCGCTTGCTCGAAGCCGTAGCGTAAAATGCGCTCTACGCCCTTGCGGGTGAAGATCGAGGTCTCGATCGCCACTTCATTGTCAGCGCCTTGGTGAACACGCCCGCCGGCGCCGGAATATTCACCCTCGGTGTTTTCGCGGATGCAGAGAATGTCGAAGGCGTCCGCCTTAAGCGGACTTTGAACGCCCGGCAGCAGCCGGTGTGGGCGGACGTTGGCATATTGGACGAAGGCCTTTCGGATGGGCAGGAGAAGCCCGTGCAGCGAGACCGAATCCGGCACTTTCGCGGGCCAGCCGACCGCGCCAAGCAGGATGGCATCAAAGGTTTTCAGTGTTTCTATGCCATCAGGGGGCATCATCGTGCCATGCTGGTGGTAATAGTCGCAGGACCAGGGATAGCTGGTCCTGGCCAAAGAAAAGCCGCCTATATCGGCTGCTCTTTCCAGGACCGCCCAAGCCGCATCGGTCACGTCGCGGCCGATACCGTCTCCCGGCAGAAGGGCAATTTTGTAGGTCGTCATTGGTTATCCTTAAAGGCTAGTGAGCCCGCACTTGCGATAAGCGAGATAAGCTTCGCGGCGGGGAACCTTTCCGATCCCGGACGCAGACGGACGGAAACGCCGTTTTAAAAAGCTCGCCAGCTCAAACTTCTGGCGGCAGCGCGACAGTTGCCGTCGGGGAGTTACGACGAAGCGGCGGCATGACGCATGAGCATGCGTGGCCGCCGTTCCAAGAGCTGGGACAACCCCAGGATCATATCACATGATGGTGACGTAGATCTTGCGGACTGTCTCAATGGTTTTCCAGACACCGGTAAAGCCGGGCTTCATGACGAAACTGTCCCCCGCCTTGTAAACCGTCGGTTCCCCATCGTCGGGCGTGATCTCAACGATGCCGGACAGGATGTGGCAGAACTCAAACGTCTCACCTTTGATCGAGCGCGTCTCGCCTGGCGTCGCTTCCCAGACGCCAGTGTGGATCATCTCGTCGCGGGTTACGTCCTGTGGCCAGGTTTTGAAGGACGGGTCGCCGCTGATGAGGCGTTCCGGCAGGGGCTTCGATTCCCGCGGCACGGCGGCAGGATTGGTGTCGATGGTTTTCAGCAGAGTCATGGATGACCTTTCTTGGTTGACTGTCAGATCAGTAGCCGCGGGTCCGATTTACCAGGCCGATCGGATCGAGACCCGAGCGGTGGCGCTTGATGTTGTCGATGACGGCGCTTGCCGCCGTTTCCGCCTGGGTGACGCTCGCGACATGGGGGGTGAGAATGATCTTCGGGTGCGACCAGAAGACGTGGCCGGGCGGTAAAG
This sequence comes from Rhizobium sp. SEMIA 4085, assembly GCF_013004495.1. Taxonomy (NCBI): domain Bacteria; kingdom Pseudomonadati; phylum Pseudomonadota; class Alphaproteobacteria; order Hyphomicrobiales; family Rhizobiaceae; genus Rhizobium; species Rhizobium sp. SEMIA 4085. The sequence goes on along the minus strand of NZ_JABEPH010000048.1, from coordinate 21,252 downwards.
GCTCCGGGTCCGTTACGTCGATGACCGCACTCGCCAAATGGCCACTGTCAAGAGCTTCGACCAAGGCGGCATGATCGAGCTGCGGCCCGCGTCCGGTGTGGATGAGACTAGCACCGATCGGCAGCATGCCGAACAGATCCGAATTCAGGAAGCCGCGCGTTTCTTCCGTCAATGGTAACAGACAGACCAGAATATCGACGCCCCTCAGAAAATCGTGCAACCCGTCCTGTCCGCTATAGGTGGCCACACCTTCGATTTCGCGACAGCTGCGGCTCCATCCGGACAGCGAAAATCCAAAGGGCTTCAGGCGCTCGAGTACAGCACTGCCCAGTGCGCCCAGGCCGAGAACGCCGACCGTCCGGCTGGCTGCCTGCGCCTGCGGAATGCCTTGCCATTTCTGGTTTCTCTGTTGGAGGAGATAGGCCGGAAGATTGCGGTGCAGCGCCAGCACCGCAAGCGTGACATATTCCTGCATCATGCGGATGATCCCATCCTCGACCATGCGCACCAGCTTCACGCTCTCCGGCAGGCTGTCGATCTGAAATTGATCGACGCCGGCGCCGATTGAAAAGAGAATCTCTAGATTGGAGTATCGGTCAAGGTCCTCCGGCGCCGTCCAGGTTATCAGGTAACGGACGCCGTGAGGTTCGACGGCTGCCGGGTCCATGGAAAAGGGAAGGTCCGGAAGCTCACGGGCAAACGCTTCCCGGAAAATACGGCCGCGTTCGGCGTCGGAGTTGAAGAGCAACGTCATCTGTATTCTCTCGTTTGTGGAGCCGTTGCATCCGCGCCCGTCACGGTGTGCGTCTTTTTCATCTGGAGAGCCTCGCGCCGAGCGTTTCGATCATGGACTGGCAGGCGATCAACTCATCCACAAGAATGAACTCGTCCGGCCGGTGGGCGCGCGAGATATCGCCAGGGCCGCAGATGATCGCGTCGATCCCAGCCTCCTGATAGAGACCAGCTTCGGTTCCGTAGCTGACCGCCGCAAGCAGCTCCTGCCCCGTCAAATCCTTCAGCAGTTGCGCGAGTGGTGCATCTTTCGCAAGCGACAAGGCTGGATACTCGCTCATCAGCTCCCAGTTTACCTGCAGTCCCCGGCTTCGCAGGCTCTCGGCTTTTTCTCTGATCGGGGTTAGCAGTGCAGAGGGGCAAACGCCGGCAATGGCGCGCGCTTCGAATTCGGCGCTGCACAGATCGGGAATGATGTTGACGGCCTGGCCGCCCTTGATCGTACCGACCTGGAGCGAGGAGTAAGGGGGGTCGAAAGCCGGATCGAAAGGACCAAGTGCGAGACGCCCGGCGCCGGCGGCTGCGTCAGCCAGCACCTCCGCCATGGCGTGGATGGCATTCAAGCCTTGATCGGGTCGCGACGAATGGCCCGAGCGCCCGCGGATTTCAACGCGCGCTGCTGCCTTGCCTTTATGGGCGCGGATCGCGCGCATGTTGCTCGGTTCACCGATAATCGCGCCTTCGGGCTTAGCGCAGAGTTCGGGAAGGCGCTTGATTAAATGCGGCACGCCGCGGCAGCCCGCTTCCTCGTCGTACGAAAAGGCAAAATGGATCGGTTGCGAAAGCTGCCTTGATGCGAGTTCCGGCAAGGCGGCGAGTGCTGCTGCAAGAAAGCCCTTCATATCAGAGGTGCCGCGACCGTAGAGATGATCAGCCTGCGCGCGCAACTCGAAGGGATCCGACGACCATTCCGGTTCGTTGGCCGGCACCACGTCCATGTGGCCCGAGAGGACATAGCCGGGGACGTTCTTCGGGCCAATTGTTGCGAAAAGATTCGAGCGATCGCCTTCCGGCCCCTGAAGAATGGTCACCTCCAGATTGAACCGCGCGACATAAGCGCGAACCCATTCGACGATTGCCCCGTTCGCCTGACCAACGACGGAGGGAAAAGCCACCAGCTGTTCGAGAATTTCAAAGGCTTTCATTATGGGAACCTGGGCTTGAGAGCTTCTCTGGGCATTGATACGCATCCTGTCGGGGCACGGCAGATGGCTTTGGATCAAAGCTTAGTGGCTTGTTGCCGGATTGCGTGCCGAAATCGGGCCTCTTTTCAGCGTTTTCTTCCGAAGGACAGGCTATCTCGAGCAATTCCTGTCGGCGGTGGATCGCATCCTGATCAATTGATTGCCACGACCGGTCCGACAAGATGGCCGCGCCCGAACTCGCGACACATGGAATAGCCGACGGTTTCACCGCCGAGCCTGAGCGTACAAACGGACGCGCCTTCTGAAAGGAACGCGGGGCAGTCCAGTCTCTTGCGATTGGTGCCAGAGGCCTGGGTATTGAACCTTCGATCTCATGGCGCAGGTCGCTCGGTTGCCCGTTTAGTTCCGCAGCGGAGCAGACTTGGGGGTGACGTCTCGCAGACATTGAAGCTGACCGCTTCCTTCGTGAATCCGAGCGAAATATCGAGGTTGTAGGCAGCGTCAGTCGAATTCAGCTCAGATTGCGGTCGCCCGGCTCGTCGACTGCTATCATTCACGAAAAGACCGGAGCTTTAAGGCCCGTCATCGAAACCGGTGGCGTGCGCACAAGCTCAGCGCGGAGAGGTGTTGGCCAGAACTCTACTTGTCTGCAGGGATGGATCCACCGATGGTTTGGATCCGTGGCTGCGTCGTCGGCCGGTCCCGGTCCGCAGGGATCATTGCGACAGAGCGAGTATGTTTTCATCCGGCAACACAGTCTATGCGACTGGCTTTTGTGGCTCCAGTATCGCATGGGGCGCTGGTTGGGCAGAAGGCGGCGTTCAAGATCCTCGGCGACGAGGAGCGAGCGCGGTCCGCCTTCGACTTCGATTCAGTCCCCAACGCTGTGCCGTTCTATTCCGGCATGCCGTGGTTCATCCCGATCATCTATTCGATGTGCGAGGCGACAGGAGGACCCTTCGTCGTCGCCAGAACCGCGAAGCACGCAACGGCGTTTCTCTTTCTAGGTGGCGCCGTTCGGCGAGCCGTCTTCGCTGGAGCATTCTCGAGGCACCGGCTCGGGGTCAGTTTGCGTGGGCGAGAGAAGCGATAACCAAATCGACGGACAAATTCACCGTGGCGCTGATGTGCAGGTCGCTCAACCCCTCCCAGCGAATAGCCCGCACCGTTTCCCCTTCGTCGGTCCGAATGGTTTCCACGGCCTTAGACCCACTGCCTCGATCAGATCCGTCAATGCAGCGCTCATGACATTTCGGAAATTATTATTGCAACCAAATTGATCTGTCTTGACACCAATGATTAAACCAATCCTATATTGATCGCATGTTAAACCCCGATTGGTAGCGAATGGTGCTGAACGTGAACCCAACTCCCGCACAAGAATCAATTCCTTTCTCTTCGGACGTGACCAAGGCAGTCCGGGACGCTCCTACACAACTGTTCATCGGCGGCCAGTGGATCTCCGCAAAAGGGGGTCGGACCTTCGAAGTGATCGATCCTTCGACCGCAGGTGTAATCGCCACCGTTTCCAATGGCGATATCGCCGATGGAATATCGGCGGTCGACGCGGCTGAGAGGGCCTCTGCGGATTGGAAGGCAACTTCCCCGCGGCGTCGCTCGGACGTGTTGATGAAGTGTTTTCACCTTATGCTCGAACAAGCGGAATGGCTGGCGCAACTGATCACCGTGGAAAACGGCAAGGCACTTGCGGACGCCAGGTCGGAGATCGCCTACGCGGCCGAATTTTTCCGCTGGTATGCGGAAGAGGCTGTGCGGGCACCCGGTGAATTCGGATCTGCGCCTTCAGGCGCCAATCAGATCATCGTCAGCCATGAGCCGATTGGTATCGCAGTTTTGGTTACGCCTTGGAACTTTCCTGCAGCAATGGCGACACGCAAAATGGCTCCCGCGTTGGCGGCGGGCTGTACGTGCATCCTGAAGCCGGCCGCGGAGACCCCTCTCACCGCGCTCGCGATTGGTGAAATTATGCAGCGGGCAGGCGTTCCGGCTGGAGTGGTCAACATCGTGACAACGAGGAACGCCGGACCCGTTGTTAGCGCCATGCTGCATGATAAGCGGGTACGGAAGCTCTCATTTACCGGCTCGACAGGCGTCGGCAGAGCACTGCTGCGCGAGGCTTCGGATCAAGTTGTCAGTTGTTCGATGGAGTTGGGCGGTAATGCACCCTTCATTGTATTCGACGATGCCGACCTTGAGACTGCTGTGGCTGGAGCAATGGTTGCCAAGATGCGCAATGGGGGCGAGGCCTGTACTGCTGCGAACCGCTTTTATGTCCAAAAGGGGATTCTGGCTGACTTCACCCGGCGTTTCGCGGAGGAGATGGCCGCACTCGAAGTAGGACCGGGACTGGCTCCGAATACGCAGCTTGGGCCCCTTATCACCGAGGCCGCGGTCACCACGGTGGAACGGTTGGTGAACGACGCCGTTGCCAAGGGAGCTCGCCTGGTTACGGGTGGTAGCAGGTTGAACCGCGAGGGATTCAACTATCCGCCAACAGTGCTGGCCGACGTCTCCGCTGACGCTGAAATACTTGGCGAAGAAATTTTCGGGCCGGTTGCGCCAGTCATTGTATTTGAAACCGAGGACGAGGTCGTTCACATGGCCAACGACACCGAATACGGACTGGTGTCGTATGTGTTCAGCGGCGAGCTCAAACGTGCGCTTGCGGTAGCCGGACGGCTGGAAAGCGGCATGGTTGGAATCAACCGGGGCGTCGTCTCCGACGCTGCCGCACCGTTCGGCGGCATGAAGCAGAGCGGTCTGGGCCGCGAGGGAAGCCACCACGGCATGCTCGAATATCTCGAAACGAAATACATCGCCGCAAGCTGGTAGGCGCCGCCCGCGAGCCGCGCAGGGAGCGGCTTGACAGTCTTGTGTAACGCCAGGGAGTTTTTCAGTTCAGCACAAAGGAAGGGAGCGCAAGAATGAAACGCTTCAGAGGACCTCGCGTCAATTACCCGGGAGGGATACCTGATTGCCGGAGTTCTCGCTCTCTTGGCGCACCTGTCGAGGCCTTGGTATGAAAGATGCTCGAAACGACAAACAAGAAGAGAATCCTGGTCTCCGGCGTGGGTCATGCCGCCTCTGGCTTCTCGGCTCCGGCGGCCGACGGTCACTCCGCGCACCGAAAGCGCTCCCTCGCCTACGCTAAGAGCCTCTATTCTAGCGGCGATCGAGAGTCCTGCCGGTTCCACGGGACGATTATCCGGTTGTGAATTGTCGGCTGTAGGTGCGTCGCCATCCGACGGTTGTCCTGACAGCAGTGCGCTATACACTCCCTTCACGGCTCAACACCCTTCGCCACCAATCGGGATTTAACACGCGCTCAGTACGGGATCGGTCTTGCCGTTGGTGTCAATGTAGATCAATTTGGTTGCAATAACCTGCGAGGGGCGCGCCTTCAGAAACTGTGGGCGTAAACGCCGGCATACCCGCCCTTAGAGGACGAGGATTTTATCGGTCATCGATCGAACTCCGATTTTGGGTAAAGTGTTCGTAGCACGCGCTGCCATCGGCGCGCTCGATTAGTTGGTATGATGGGATCTACCAAGGCCACGACAGGGTCGTGCCTTGACTCTTTGCGGTCGCCAGGTGCCAAAGCATTTCAGCGACGACTAGGTCCTGAAGGGCTAATCCGGTCATGTCGAAGACCGTAATATCTTCGAGATCACGTGTCAGTCGTACCTTGCCCGTCAACAGATCTCCGATCTCGATCGAGGGGCATTCGGCATCCCATTGACCTTCGCCAATCGAACGCGACTGGTCGCGATCGTCTGTAAAGAGCCGGGATCGGCGAAGAACGCCCTCGGGGAGCTCTCGCTTGCCTTTCGTGTCGGCGCCCACGCAATTGAGGTGTGTGCCTGCGCGGATCGCGGCAGGCGAAAACAAGGGTCCACTACCCGGCGTTGCAGTCACGACAATATCGCTTTCGCTGACGGCCGCATCTGGGTCTTGAGCGTGGATGAGGGTGCATAAATGCCCCAGTTCCTTTTCGAATCCATCGTCAGGTTGTCCATTTACCGTCACATACGAGACACGTTTGATCATCGGCATGTAGCGCAAGGCAAAGCTGAGCTGTATCCGCGCTTGAGTGCCAGTGCCGAAAATGCAAAGGGATGTACTTTCCGGCCGCGCAAGCAGCGTCAGGCCGAGAGCGCCTACGGCACCGGTACGGACGGTCGTTATGGTGTTCCCGTCGATCAAGCAGAGGGGCCTGCCGGTGTGCGGATCGATCAAAAGGATTGTGGCCTGGTGCGGCTCTTTTCCGGCCTTACGGTTGCTCGGCCAAAATCCGGCTGCCTTGAATCCGAGCAAATCCGCGTTCGGTACATCTCCTGATTTTATCCCAAAAACGCCGCCTGTATGAAGCTGCTCGCGCACGACAGGAAAGACACGACCTTCGCGCCGGCTGTGCAGTGTGAAGGCCCGCTTCATCGCATCGAAGACCTTGGCCGGCTCGATGAGCTGCCCGACGTCCTTGGCGTCAAGGAGAAGAAACTTAGCATCACTGGACATGGGACACTCCTGCGCAGGCTTTGCGCGATGGTTTGATGTGAATCTGCCTAGATAATAAACTGCGGCTCCCACAGCGGTGCTGCGGATTTGCCGCACAAACAGAACATCCTGTGGTTTTGCCGCTCTCAGGAAAGGCGATTGTTGCGAACGGCACCTGTGGGCGCGGGCTTGAGGATTTCGAGGCGGTGGCATCGGCGCGGCTTCATTGGCCTCAGCCACGAGCAAACTCGCACCGGCGAGCCGTGGTTCCCTTCCCGTGCTCGTCCCAGGGGCTCCATCGGGGCTTATCTCAAACCAAAAAGGGGTTGGTACTTGCGGCCTTCGAGAGCCGTTCAGTGAAGCGAATGCCCAATCCTCAAATCGTCAAATCGATGAAAAAATGATTTAGAATCAATAGGATCATCGACCGGCTATGTGCTTGCGCGTGTTTAACGGTGCAGGTTGGTATTCTCTTGGCTCTGTCGGACGTGGGGCTGGGTTCAGGCCGCGGGCTCCGCGAAATGAGAATATGCTAATTTCGACACTCCTTTCGGTAGTTCCTGCTGTCGCAAGCGCATGTTTCAGCGATTCCGTGGGAACATATGCGCCCATACTGCCTGGCATTCGGAGCATTGATCCTTCGAGATAGACATGTTCGAGAGGTCCGAGCGGCCAAATCGCCGGTCCGTATCCGAAATCGTGAATGTAGGGTTTCGATCCCCAGTCCACATTCACTTGCAGGGCAATGAGGACCGGCAGAGAATAAGCAGATGCTTATATAGATTGCCTGCGGCGCGAGGAGCAATCGTAATCCACAGCAGGCTTACCGGCGCCGTTGAAGAGGAGGAGCCTTGATGGCCGTTAACACGAAGCCCATACTGCTAGACGACGCGGCACTCTCGGTGCGCGGCCTGACAGTCGACCTGCCGAAAGGCATGGAACGGGCTCATGCCGTCGAGAACATCTCGTTTGATCTCAAGCGGGGTCAGATCCTCTGTATTATCGGCGAGTCTGGTTCAGGCAAGTCGGTAACGGCCAACACGGTCATGGGACTCTTGCCGAAGATAATCCCTGTTTCCTCCGGCGCCATTCATCTTGACGGTGAGGCCATCATCGGCGCATCGCCGCAAAAGCTGCGGGATATGCGCGGCCGGGTCGTATCCATGATTTTTCAGGATCCGCTGTCGGCGCTCAACCCTCTCATGACAGTAGGCGAACAGATTACGGAAGCCATGGCCGCACATGGTGTTGGCACGAAGGCATCGCGGCGCAGCCGGGCCGTCGAATTGCTGACTGAAGTGAACCTGCCCGATCCCGAGCTCATGTACTTCCAATACCCGTTCCGGCTTTCAGGCGGCCAACGCCAGCGCGTGATGATCGCCATGGCGCTCGCGCTCGAACCGAGTGTTTTGATTGCCGACGAGCCGACGACAGCACTCGACGTGACGACGCAGGCGCAGATTCTCGATTTGATCCGGGACATTCAACGTCGCAAGGGCATGAGCGTGATGTTCATCACCCATGACTTCGGCGTCGTGGCAGAGATCGCGGACAGTGTCGTGGTCATGGAGAGGGGCCACATTGTCGAGCAAGGCAGCGCCGAGCAGGTCCTAAAATCACCTTCCCATCCCTATACAAAGCGTCTGATCGCCGCCGTCCCGCGCCTGACTGGCGAGGATCGCATCCCTCAGGAGACCGTCAGCAAGGCGCCGATCCTGAAGGTCGAAGGACTGGCCAAGACATATCGCAGTGGCAGCGCGCTGTTCGGCGGACAGCGTGTCGTGCCTGCGGTGAACGATGTTTCGTTCGAGTTGGCGCATGGGCGCACACTGGGCGTTGTCGGCGAGAGCGGCTCTGGCAAATCCTCGCTGGGAAGGCTTCTGATCAAGCTCCAGGACAGCGACGGCGGTCGCATCCTGTTTGAGGGCCACGACATCGCCAAGCTTTCGGAATCCGACTTCCGTCCGCTGCGGCCTCGCATCCAGATGATCTTCCAGGACCCTTTCGCGTCGCTGAACCCGCGTTCGACCATCGGACAAATCCTTACTGTGGGACCCGTCGCGCACGGGATCTCCTATTCCCAGGCGCGTGAGGAGGCACGAGCGTTGCTGTCACATGTGGGCCTCGATGCCGGCGCCTTCGGCCGCTATCCGCACGAGTTCTCCGGTGGGCAACGCCAACGCATCGGGATCGCCCGTGCTTTGATGTTCAAACCGAAACTGCTGATTGCCGACGAGGCCGTCTCCGCTCTCGACGTGTCCATCCAGGCCCAGATTCTCAAGCTGCTGGACCAAATCCAACGAGAGACCGGCGTATCGATGATCTTCATCACCCATGATTTGCGCGTCGCCAGCCAGATCTGCGACGAAATCGCGGTGATGCAGAAAGGACGGATCGTGGAACGCGGTCCGCCATCTCAAATCTTTCTCGACCCGCAATCAGCCTACACACGTGAGCTGGTGGCGGCGATTCCTGGAGAGCAGCCGGGATCCAGCCGTCCGGTTGTAGCAAATGGATAAGAGCCACGGCGAATACCGCCAGAACAAGGGGAATTCCAATGACTGAACGCTCAAACACCAAATCAAACTACTCGCGGCGCGATGCACTGCGATTGATGGCGATAGGCGGGGCTGCAGGCCTTATTGCGCCCAATCTGTTGGGCAAACCCGCCTTCGCCCAGAGCCCTCCAGCGAGCCCCACCGGCCGCGTCGTCGTCGGACTTTCGCAGGAACCCACTGTCTTCAACCCGCTGATGGCGCATACCGAAGTCGACGACGCACTGCATTTCTCGGTGTTCGATGCGCTCTTTAGAATCGACCCCAAGGGCGTTCTTCAGCCCAATCTCGCGGTCGAAGTGCCAAGCCAGAAGAACGGCGGCATTTCAAAGGACGGCCTGCAGTGGCGCATTCGTCTGCGTGATGACGTCCGCTGGCACGACGGCGAGCCCTTCACCGCCGAGGATGTGAAGTTCACTCTCGAACTCATTACCAATCCGAAATTCCGCGCGTGGCGCACGAGCGGCCACTCGTTGTTGCGCGATATTACTGTGGTCTCACCCACCGAGGTCACCTGGCGGATGGAGAGCATTTTTGCTCCCTACCTGTCGTTTCTTGCAGAAACCTTCATGGTGCCCAAGCACATTCTCGAAAAAGAGGCCGATCCCAACGCCGCCGCCTTCAGCCAGGCGCCTGTCGGTACTGGCGCAGTCAAGTGGGCGCAGCGCATTGCCGGCGACCATATCGAACTCGTCGCGAACACGGAATATTTCGGGGAAGGTCCATATATCGAGCGGCTCGGCCTCAAATACATTCCTGACATGACGGTGCTCTACACCCAGTTTGTGAGCGGCGACATCGACCTTGTCGACCAGGCATACATTACCGCTGACCATTACCAGGAAGCCAGCAAATTGTCAGGTCGCGTGGTCAGCCTCGAGCCTGGGGCCTCGGTCGAGTCGATCTATCTCAATCTTGAGAAGCCGCAATTCAAGGACCCGGCGGTCCGCCAAGCGCTCTACGCCGCAATCGATAGGCAAGCGATCCTCGAAGGAATTTATTACGGGGTCCACGCCCTCACCGAGACGTTCATGCCGCAGAATTCCTACTACTACAATCCGAACCTGCCGGCGCAGGAGTACAGCCTGGACCGGGCGCGCCAGATCCTTGACGAGGCGGGCTGGGTGCCGGGATCGGACGGAATCCGCGCGAAGGATGGCGTTCGGTTGTCGTTCTCCAACGCAACGACGGCAGGCAACAATCTGCGTGAGCAGGTGCAGCAGTTCCTGCAGCAATCGTTCGCCGAGATCGGCGTCGAAATGACCATATCCAATCTGCCTGGAGCAGTCATGTGGGGAGATTTTTGGCTTAAGTCGCAGTTCGATTCCGCAATTTCCGGAGTAACCTATGTGATTGCGGCCGACCCCGACGTCACCAACCGCCTGCACACCAGCGCAATTGTTGCAAAGGGCGGAAAGGGTTCGAACACCGGCCAATACTCCAATCCGGAGGTCGACGCGCTGCTCGAAAAGGGTGCCCGGACCTTCGACCCGGAAGCCCGGCGCGCCATCTATCTTCGTGTGCAGGAAATCGTCCGTCAGGACCTGCCGTTCCTGCCGCTGTTTGCCTACACCAACGTGTTCGGGCGCAAAGAAGGGCTCGAGGGCTTCAAGCCGAACGCCAACACCCGCGTCGCATCCTGGCATGCTGCCGGATGGCATTGGAAGAGCTGACCTACGCTGCCGCCGTCGCGCGTGCGGCGGCGGCCCATCCATTGACGCTGTCATGAGGAGAGCTAAATGCGCAGCTTCCTACTTAACAGGCTCTCCCAGAGCCTTGTCCTGCTCCTGATCGTTTCGGTCATCGGGTTCGTCGTCCTGAACCTGATCCCGGGTGGCCCATTGGCACAATTTGGGCTCGACCCCAGCATGACCCAGGCTGATCTCGACCGTCTCAAAGAACAACTCGGGCTGAACCGTCCGTTATGGATGCAATATCTGGACTGGGCCTGGCGCCTTGTGCAGGGTGACTGGGGCACTTCCTTCCGCGACGGTGCGCCGGTTCTGGACGTGATCGGCCGGCACATTTTTGCGACACTGTTGTTGATGGGATCATCCACGGTAATCGCGATCGCCGTCGGAACATGGATCGGCATCCGTGGCGCCACGCACCGCTATTCGGTATTCGATTATCTGGGGACGGTCGGCGCCATGGTGGCGCTGTCGATCCCGACCTTCTGGTTCGGGCTTGTCGGGATCTATGTCTTTTCGCTCCAGTTGGGCTGGCTGCCGGCCGGCAACATGTACACGATCGGGGATGGCTCGGCACTGAATTACATCCATCACCTGATCCTGCCGAGCATCGTGCTGGCGCTGGTCCATGTCGCCATCTGGAGCCGCTACATGCGATCCGCTACCCTTGACGTCATCAGCCAGGAATTCGTCAAGACGGCTCGTGCCAAGGGACTGAGCGAGCGGCGGATCTTGATGAAGCATGTCGTCGGCAATGCACTGCTGCCGATGATTACGCTTGCGGGAATGCAGCTTCCAAGCATCCTTACCGGGGCACTGGTCACAGAGACTGTATTTACCTGGCCCGGAATGGGTCGGCTGTTCCTGGATAGCCTCGGCTACAGCGACTACCCGGTGGTGATGGGGTTGCTGATGTTTTCGGCCATCCTTGTGATCCTTGGGAATCTCATCGCCGACGTCGCCGTCGCCCTTATCGATCCCCGTATCCGTTTGAGTTAAGCGCGTCACGAGACGCTCAACAGGAGTCATCATTATGACCGCCATCGCCGCAAATTCGAGCCTGGACCATTGGTGGAACAGCCGAACCGCACGCCGATTTATGAGTCACCATCTGGCTCTGCTCGGGATGGTCATGATCGCCTTATTAACGCTGGCCTGTGTCTTGGGTCCTCACCTGCTGCCCTATGATTCACTTTATATCGATCTGCGCGCCCGTTTTGCCCCGCCATTGACGGGCAGCCACTATCTGGGCACCGATCCCTTAGGACGGGATGTCGCAGCGCGACTGTTTATGGCGGGACGGATTTCCCTGCTCGTCGGCTTTTCCGCCATGCTCTTGTCGACGCTGATCGGAACGCTCGTGGGCGTGATTGCGGGCTACCGTGGCGGCTGGATCGGGGCGTCGCTGATGCGCACGGTCGATGGTTTCCTTGCATTTCCGTCGATCTTCCTGGTGCTGGCTCTCGCAGCAGCCCTCAAACCCAGCCCGATCATGATTACCGTTGTCATCGCCGTCTCCAGCTGGATGGAGGTTGCCCGCATCGTCGAGGCCGAGGTCCACTCGCTTCGCGAGCGCGAGTTCGTCCAGGCCGGGCGCATGTTGGGGTTAAGCGGAACGCATATCATGTTCCGCGAGATCCTGCCCAACGCCATCGGTCCGATCATCGTCGCTGCCACCCTGACTGTTGCCCGTGCGATCCTCATGGAGGCCTACATCAGCTTCCTTGGTTATGGAATTCAGCCACCTCTGCCCAGTTGGGGCAACATGCTGAACGGCGCGCAGCAGTATCTGGGCAGTGCACCTTGGCTGGCGATCATTCCTGGTGCCGCCATTACCATCGCCGTTACCAGCTTCAACTTCATTGGCGACGGGCTTCGCGACGCGTTCGATGTTCGCGGGGATCATACCTGACCGCGACGCCCAAGCCTTGGTCGCACACGCCAAAGCCAGCCTTTTCCCAATTTGTTTCAAAGGCCGGTTTGAACGTCACCTGCCGCATTTGAAGCAAAGGTACAGTTCCGTTCGAAAGTCGCCTTCGCTTTTGTCGACATCCAGATGGGCTTGGCCCGAAATTGCAGAGAACCGATACATGGAACAGAGCAGAATTGCCGACAAGAATTCGCCCTACTGGTGGGAAGCGGCACCCGTCAAACCACTGCCACGGCAGCCGCTGGCCAAGAAGCTCGACGTGGCGATCATAGGCGCCGGATACGCCGGGTTGTCGGCCGGGCTCGTTCTGGCGCGCGACGGGCGTTCGGTCGCGGCCTTCGATGCGATGAACCCCGGCGAGGGCGCCTCGTCGCGCAATGGCGGTATTACCAGCGGAAGCATCCGGCCAGACTACGCCACGATCGCCCGGCGCTTCGGCGAAGACAAAGCTATCGCCATCGAGGCCGAGGGCAAGATCGCCCGCGAGTTCCTCTATGACTTCATCAGGACCGAAGGGCTGGATTGCGACTTCAACCTGGTCGGCCAGTTCAAGGGCGTTATCGGGTTCGACCAGTACGAGAAGACCGCCCGCAGCGCCGAGACCCTGGCCAAACGACTGGGTATCGAGTCTTACGCCGTGCCGTATACCGAACAACGCAACTACATCGGCACCGATTTCTATCGCGGCGGCATGGTGCGGATGGATATTGGCGGGCTGCATCCGGCCAAGTTCCACGCTGAGCTCCTAAGGGTGGCACTGGCTTCGGGACTGACGGTCCATTCCGGGACGCGTGTGACTTCTGTAGAGAAAGATGGCTCCGGGTTCCGTGTCGTGACGTCGGCCGGCACGATCCAAGCTCGCCAGGTCCTGGTCTGCACGGACGGCTATACCGATGGTGCTGTGCCTTTCCTGCGCCGCCGGCTGGTGCCGGTTCGCAGCCGCATTATCGTAACCGAGGAACTCGCATCGGACGTCATGGCGCGGCTGATGCCGAAGCAGATGATGATGGTTGAAGGCAAGCAGCTGGGATTTTACTATCGCCCAACACCCGACGGCAAACGCATTCTCCTGGGAGGGCGCGACAGTTCTCGCGTCGGTGATCCTGACGCGCCGAAGCTGCTTTTGCGCCGCGGCCTGGTCGATCTTTTCCCTGAACTGGAAAACGTGCGCCTGTCGCACACCTGGTTTGGGAATGTGGCGATGCATCGCGACATGCTGCCCCGCATCTTCGAAAAGGACGGCGTGGTCTATGCGACGGGATTCTGCGGATCGGGGGTTGTCTGGGCACCGTGGGTGGGCATGCACGCGGCGCACAAGCTGCTAGGCCATGGGCAAGAGGCGCGCACTGCGTTCGACTTCCGACCGCCGGCCTTCATTCCGTTTTACAACGGCAATCCATGGTTCATGCCGGCCATCATTCAAGGCTATCGCATCCAGGACCAAATCAACCTATACCGCGCGAGCCGCTGAAAAGACGTCCGGCACCCGGCCCTTCGGCGGGAGCCGGCTCCTCCGCAGAAACCTCGTGGCACCGACCGAAGATGTGACCGCCGCGTGGCGCAAAACGCTATTTTCCACCGTGACCGCACCGCTAGTCGATACATGCTGCTTCACTTCCTTCGCTAGACTTAGCTGAGGAACACGTCGAGGGGTAGCCTGGTCCCGTCTCTCATCCGTCGGTCAGGCGCACCGCCGGTGATCCTGTGTTGAGGCGCTGCCGGCGGCGCGGGACGGAACTTCATTCACCGCCGCGGTTTTTGCAGCCGACGACTGATCGTCAGAGAGGAACAATATGCTTCAGTTGAACGACAAAGATCTATTCCGGCAGGCCGGCCTGATCGGCGGTGCCTGGTTGGGTGCCGCCACGGGTAAGACGATCGACGTCGTCGATCCCGCGAGCCAGACGACTCTGGGCACCGTTCCGGATATGGGTACCACCGAGATCCGCGCAGCCATTCAGGCAGCCAGCGGCGCGTTTGCACCCTGGAAGAAAACGACCCATGCCGAGCGCGCCGCCCTGCTCGAGCGCTGGCATGCATTGATGATGGAAAATATCGAGGATCTTGCGCAACTCCTCACGCTTGAACAGGGCAAGCCACTCGACGAAGCCCGCGCGGAGATTCGTTATGGCGCGTCCTTTGTGAAGTGGTTTGCCGAGGAGGCCCGCCGCATCGGCGGCCACACCATTCCCTCGCCGACGGCGGATCGCCGCATCGTCGTGCTTAAGGATGCGGTCGGTGTCTGCGCCATCGTCACACCTTGGAACTTTCCGAACGCGATGATCACGCGCAAGGTGGCCCCCGCATTGGCGGCCGGTTGTACGGTGGTGATCAAGCCCTCTGAGTTCACGCCCTATTCGGCGCTCGCCCTCGGTGTCCTTGCCCGGCGCGCTGGCATTCCGGCTGGCGTCATCAACATCGTCACCGGCATGCCGACGGAGATCGGCAACGAGATCATGGCGAACGAAACGGTACGCAAGATCTCCTTCACCGGGTCCACGCGCGTCGGTTCGCTGCTGATGCGCGGCGCTGCCGACAGTATCAAGCGATTGTCGCTCGAACTCGGCGGCAATGCACCCTTCATCGTCTTCGACGATGCCGATCTCGACCTTGCCGTCGAGGGTGCCATTGCGTCCAAGTTCCGAAATGGCGGGCAGACCTGCGTCTGCGCCAACCGGATTCTCGTTCAGGACAGCGTCTACGACGCTTTTGCCGAGAAGCTCGGCGCGCGCGTCAACGCCATGAAGGTCGGCCCGGGAACCGAGCCCGGCATCGCCATAGGTCCGATGATCAACGCTGCGGCGATCGAGAAGATCAACCTTCATATCGAAGACGCGCTGGCAAAGGGCGCGAAGGTGGTAGCACGGGGCAGTTCGCTGCCGGAAGGCAAACAGTACATCGCGCCGATCGTGCTTGCCGGGGCGACGGGCGACATGCTGCTCGCCAGTGCGGAAACGTTCGGCCCCGTTGCTCCGCTCTTCCGCTTCGAGACGGAAGAAGAAGCGATCGATATCGCCAACGGCACGCCCTTCGGCCTCGCCGCTTATTTCTACACCGAGAACCTCAAGCGCTCCTGGCGTGTCGGGGAGGCACTCGAATTCGGCATGATCGGTCTCAACACAGGGGCTATTTCCACCGAAGTGGCGCCTTTCGGCGGCGTCAAGCAGTCGGGGCTAGGGCGCGAGGGCGCGCAGGTCGGCATTGAGGAATATCTAGAAATGAAGAGCTTCCACATTGGCGGCCTGAGTTAAGCCGGCTCTCTCGCCGAGTTGCCCTGCACCCAGTTACAAATCCGGCGGCGCATACTCATGCGCCGCCCTTTTTGTTCCTGCGAAGAGGCTGATGCACGGGCGAATGACTTCGACCCGGTCTTGCAGCTTTTTTCCACGATTTCATGATGCCAGGCCTTCTTTGCGAAGCCGTATGTATTTGCAGGTGTCCGTATGAACTGAGGGAGATGTTATGACGGCTTTTCAGTGGCGAGTGCCAAGAGAGAGACCAGTCAGGCCGCCAAGACTTTGTAAAGCGTCAGCCCTCCGTCCAGCAGCACCGGTGAACGGTCTCTTCAAGAACGTGCGGGCGGAAAACCGCCCGCACGTTCCTCGTTCTGCTTAGAGGCCAAAAACACCCGGCAAGCCGGAAATGTCGGCGATCTCGACGTAACCATAGAACGGGTTGGCAGGTTCGTGGCCGCGGTTCACCCATACCTTATTCTTGATGCCGATATCATTGGCCGACATGTGGTCATAGCGGAAGGAAGACGAGCAGTGCACGACGTCTTCGGGGCCGCAGCCGAGCATGTCGAACATGTATTCGAAAGCCCGCAGTCGCGGCTTGTAGGCCTGCGCCTGTTCAGCCGTGTAGACGGCATGGAACGGGGCGCCGAGTTTTTCGACGTTCGACATGATCTGCGAGTTCATCGCATTCGACAGGATCACCAGCGGAATCTCTTTCGCGACCTTGGCAAGGCCGGCCGGCACATCGGCATGCGGACCCCAGGTCGGCACGCGCTCGTAGACCATGCGGGCATCTTCTTCTTTGAAATTGATGCCGTTGCGCTTGCAGGTGCGTTCGATCGAATTGTGAACGACTTCGGCATAGGGCTTCCAATCGCCCAAGATTTCATCGAGACGATACGCGGCAAAATTCCGGATGAACTCGGCCATGCGCGGCTCATCGAGCTGTTCGCCGTAAAGGTCGCGCGCCGCTTCCGCCATCTGGAAGTTGGTTAAGGTGCCATAGCAGTCGAAGGTTATGTATTTCGGACGCGGGAGAGTCATGGGAGTATCCTTCTTCGGAGTGGACGGGACATGTCTCGCGATGATAGCCGCGACACGCCTCTCGGCTCCCCTGAATGTGGCGTCGATCGAAGCACATTATTTCGTATCGAAAGCCGGCTTCCGCAGATGGTTGTGCGCGGCAGGCCGAGGTTACGGTGATCGGCAGGGAATTCCGCTGCTTGAGGACGTGGCACGTTGGCGAGGTTTCTTCCCTTCCGGGCCCCGCGCCTCCATGACGAGATGAGTTGATCCGTGGCCAAGACCGATTACCCGCCACTCATAGAAAGACCGCTGCACCGTCGACGGGACGGATAGTCCTTCAGCAGCATCCACCAGTGGCAACCTTTCGAAGCGACAGAGAACAGCGTTTAAAACATCGCGCAAAACTTGCGCCGACGGCCAGGCGTGGCGCGGGCATGAACGTTGCAACAAAATGCCATTCGCGGTCCGTGACATCGCTTCCATATCCGCTCGTCCGCCGGCCATAATTGCGTCGCTGGTTTCAGTCCATCGCGATCTCCATCGAATCTGCCTCTTAGACGGATAGAGGCTTCGGGAGTCGGCCGGCTGATCCTCTCGAGGCCGACCCTGGTGGCTCCCCGTGCCAGCAGAAGATGCGGCGACCGGTGATGCGAAAGCGATAAGATACCGCTCAGCACGCCGTCTTCGGATGATCTGCCGACCGGCATTCCTGCAAACTCTGGCTCAGGAACTTAAGGAAGTGCCATGCAGACACGTCAAATCGATATTGCCGCTTTCGGCCCCGAACATCTGGATGCCGCCGTCGCCCTTTCGCGGCAGGCCGGTTGGCCTCATCGCCCCGAGGACTGGCAGATGGCGCTTGCCTTGAGCGAAGGCGCGGTCGCGATCGAGGGCGACAGGGTCGTAGGCACGGTTCTCGTGACGCGCTACAAGGAAGAAAGCGCTACGATCAACATGGTCATTGTCGACGAGTCCCTGCGCGGCCGCGGTCTTGGCCGGCGGCTCATGGACGCCGCTCTCGGCCTTTCCGCTGGGCGCCCGCTGCGGCTCACAGCGACAGAAGACGGCTTGCCGCTCTATCAAAAGCTCGGATTTCGCGAGACCGGGCGGGTGCTGCAGCACCAGGGCATTGCCGATAAAATTGCCACTCCGGCGATCACGTCTGCGGCGACGTCGCCCGATCTCTCCGCCATTGCGGAAATAGACCGGCAGGCCTTCGGTGCCGATCGCAGTGATCTGATTGCCTATCTGGCCGATGTCGGTACATTCGCCGTCATCCGGCGCGGCAACCGCATCGTCGGTTTTTCAGTCCTTCGCTCCTTCGGCCGTGGTGAGGTCATCGGCCCTGTCGTGGCCGGGAACCTTGAGGACGCTAAAGCGCTCGTCGCGCACTTCATCGCCCTGCGACCCGGCCGGTTCCTCCGGGTGGATATCACCGGCGTCATCGACCTGTCGGACTGGCTCGCCGTGTGGGGCCTCGGCCACGTTGGCGGGGGCGTTGCCATGATGAAGCCACCGATCGCCCGTGCCGATTCCGTCCCCAACATCTTTGCCCTCGCCAGCCAGGCGCTCGGCTGATCCGGAGAGTATCATGTACAGCAATTCCCTTGTCGAACTCGACCGCGCCCATCTCGTGCATCCGGTCGCCTCCTATCGCAATCACGAGAAGCTCGGCGTGCGCGTGCTCGCGTCCGCCAAAGGCGCGTCGGTCACAGACGCCTCGGGCAAGCAACTAGTCGACGGCTTCGCGGGCCTCTGGTGCGTCAATGCCGGCTACGGCCAGGAATCGATCGTCGAGGCGGCAAGCCGCCAGATGCGCGAACTTCCCTATGCGACCGCCTATTTCGGCCTCGGCTCGGAGCCGGCGATCCGACTCGCCGCGGCATTGGCCGAGCGCGCTCCGGGCGATCTCAACCATGTTTACTTCACACTCGGCGGATCGGATGCGGTCGACAGCACAATCCGTTTCATCCGCTATTACTGGATCGCCCGTGGTGAGCCGACGCGCGACCAGTTCATCTCGGTCGAGCAAGGCTACCACGGCTCGTCGACCGCTGGAGCAGGCTTGACAGCGTTGCCTTTGTTCCACGCAGGTTTCGGAATTCCCTTCGACTGGCAGCATAAAATCCCCTCGCACTACGCATATCGCAATCCCATCGGCGATGATCCACAGGCGATCATCAACGCCTCGCTCGCGGCACTGCGGCGCAAGGTCGAGGAAATTGGCCCCGAGCGCGTGGCCGGCTTTTATGCTGAACCGATCCAGGGTTCGGGCGGCGTCCTGGTGCCGCCGAAGGGATGGATGAAGGCGATGCGCGAACTTTGCCGCGAACTGGGCATCCTCTTCGTTGCCGACGAAGTGATCACCGCTTTCGGCCGCACCGGCCCGCTCTTCGCGTGCGAGGAGGACGACATCGTGCCGGACTTCATCACCACGGCAAAGGGTCTGACTTCCGGCTATGTCCCGATGGGTGCGGTGTTCATGGCCGACCACGTCTATCAGACCATCGCGGATGGGGCGGGTGCTGCAGCCGTCGGCCACGGCTCTACTTATTCGGCCCATCCCGTATCCGCGGCTGGCGGCCTCGGAGTGCTGAACCCTTACGCAAATGGGCTGCTCGAAAATGGCCGGAAGGCGGGCGCAAGGCTGATGAAAGGCCTTGAGAGCCTCAAGGACCATCCGCTCGGCGGGGATGTCCGCGGCCGCGGAATGCTCGCCGCCGTGGAGCTCGTGGTAAACAAGGAGAAGAAGACCCCGCTGCCTGCGGCCGCCGATCCGGCACGCCGCGTCTTCGACCGGGCTTGGGAAAACGGCCTGGTCCTCCGCGCCTTCGCCAACGGCGTACTTGGCTACGCGCCGCCACTCTGCTGCACCGACGGCGATATCGACGCTATCGTTGAGCGCACCCGCAAGACGCTGGACGATACCCTGGCAGATCCGGATGTGCGCGCGGCCATCAAGGACTGATCATCGCAGTCGACAGAGGCACCAAGCCGTCAAATTCGACATTCTGACCGCGCCGTGACCTCTTTCCGGAGGTTACGGTGCGGTATAGATTTGAAAGGCAGTTGGCGGATTGGCTTGGCATGAGCAAGCGTCACGCTTCACGAATTACGACATTGCCTCGAAAAAATCATGGGCTTCAGGCGATGTGGCGCGGTTTGAAATGCCCAGCCATAATTCGGACCAATCCGCGAAGCGTAGGAGCGAATACTGAACTTAAAGGGGAAACAGGCTCGTCAATGGCATGTGCGACTTGACGATGGGCGACTTCAAGACGACGAAGCTGAAATACCTATCGATGCCGATCTCCAGGTCGGTGAGGCGCTCCATGATTTCCTGATATTCACTAATGCCGGCGGTGACGAATTTCAGGAGATAGTCGTAGCCGCCAGACACCAGGTGGCATTCCATCACCTGGTCAACCTTTTCGATCGAGGTCAGGAAGCGGGCGAAGTCGATCTGCCGGTGGTTTTTAAGGGTGATCTCCGTGAAAACTGTCAATGTCTGCCCAAGCTTGTTCACGTTAATCTGTGCGGAGTAGCCGTCGATATAGCCTGCCGACTGCAGTTTCTTCACGCGCATTAGACATGGGCTCGGCGAAAGATTGACCAACTCGGCCAGTTCCACGTTGGTGACGCGGCCATTCTTCTGCAGTTCATGCAAAATCTTTATATCGATACGGTCGAGTTTCAACAGCCTGCTCCGTTTATCGACGACGACCATGGCGCAGCATATCGTGCCGTTATGTTCGCCACAGTCAGAGTAACAGGTTGCAGCAACGTGTCGATGGTGTTTCGCGTGTCTGCGGCGTATGAACTTACTGCGGCGGCCGGTGCGACGGCATTATATGCTGCAGCGGGACCCAATGGGCGACGAGGCTGCCGTGACCGCGCTCCATCTGCCAAAGCTCCGAACTGGCACAGTCCTAATGCGAAACTGAACCTCAGACGTGAGTGCCTTTTGGTGAGCGGCGATGTCAGCAACGACGATGCTTAAATAATTGTCGACTACGATCGAGAGCGGGCTCGAATACCCGCATTTGCGAGGTCGCGGACTAGACGCAGATCATCGACAATATGGTTGTCGCCGGCCTCTCGGTGAGGACCATGGTCAATTTTATCCATTATGGACGGCGTGGCCGTCGCGCCGGTCGCAAAACACGCCATAGTGGCGAGGAAAGGCGGCAGACAGGAAGTCTTGTTCGACCTGCACCATCCGTCATGCCGAGGGACGGCTCAAAACGAATGATTCCGCCGAATTGAAGGGGTAGAACAGCAGGGAAATCTGCTCGCCAGGCGCAACTCTAGGATCAATTCAACCTTTGACCAAGAGACAGTATTTCACCTATGGCCATAGAC
>NZ_JABEPH010000496.1:0-3408 GCF_013004495.1 Rhizobium sp. SEMIA 4085 | reverse complement strand
GCGTTCAACGAAAGCAATTGCTGCAGCACAGTGCGGCCGAACCGAGTCTATGAGTGAAAAGCAGACTTTGCTGAGTACGATCGCGCTGCCGGCTTTTCACCCGATTGCCGAGCGCCGGCTGAGCCCGGAAGCAAGCTAATCGTCGGGTCATCCGGCGGAACTGACGTTTCCTGCAATGCCGTCCAATGCATCAAGCGTATCATTCGGCAGATCAAGTTCCGCCGTGGCGAGGTTCTCGCGCAGATGCGCAACCGAGGAGGTGCCGGGGATCAGTAGGATGTTCGGCGCCCGGCGAAGCAGCCAGGCGAGAGCGACCTGCAATGGCGTGGCGCCGAGGCGTTGAGCGGCGTCGGACAAGATAGACGACTGCAGCGGATTGAATCCGCCGAGCGGAAAGAACGGCACATAGGCGATGCCATCGCGGGCAAGATCGTCAATCAGGGCATCGTCTCCCCGATGCGCTAAATTGTACTGGTTCTGCACGCAAACGATTTTGGCAATCCGGCGTCCTTCTGCGACTTGCGTGGGGGTGACATTGCTCAACCCGATCTGTCGCACCAGGCCCAGCCGCTGGAGCTCGGCCAGGGCGGTGAGCGGCGCCTCGATTGATCCCTCGGCCGGGCCATGGGCGTCGAACATAATCCGAAGGTTGACGACATCCAACACGTCGAGACCGAGATTTCGCAAATTGTCATGCACGGCCTGGGTCAGTTCTCCCGGCGAGAGGGCCGAGAGCCAGGATCCATTCTCGCCGCGCCGGGCGCCGATCTTGGTGACGATGACGAGATCTTCGCCATAGGGTGCGAGTGCGTCGCGGATCAACTGGTTGGTCACGTGCGGGCCGTAAAAGTCGCTGGTGTCGATGTGATTGACCCCGCGCTCCACTGCTTCGCGCAATACGGCCAATGCCGCGTCACGGTCCTTGGGCGGACCGAACACCCCAGGCCCTGCAAGTTGCATGGCGCCGTAGCCCAGTCGCTTCACGGTGCGGTCGTCGAGGACGAAGGTTTTGGATTGGTTTTCGGTGCTGGTCACCATCTTTCCCTTATCTGATCAAGGCGTAGATAGGGGTTGGTCATCCGCGCGATAACCGGATACAATCTGCACAGGCTGTGCGGAGAGGCGAACAGTGAGTGTCGATCTAGGTGATCTGAGCGCTTTCGTGGCGGTGGCGCGCGCCAAGGGCTTTCGCGACGCAGCGCGTGCAAGCGGTGCAAGCGCGTCGGGCTTGAGCGAGGCGGTCCGCCGCCTTGAAGCGCAGCTCGGCGTCCGGCTGCTCAACCGTACGACACGCAGCGTCGTTTTGACCGACGCTGGTCATGGCCTTCTAGAGCGGCTCGGCCCGGCGTTGAACGAGGTGGAAACCGCCCTCGACGTGGTGAACGGCTTTCGCGATCGGCCCGCGGGCTCGTTGCGCCTGAACGTGCCGGTCAGCGCGGCGCGGCTGGTGCTGCCCGGCATCGTTCCGCCATTCCTGGCGGCCTATCCTGGCATCCGGCTGGAGGTGATCGCCGAGGAAAGTTTCGTCGACGTATTGGCGGCCGGATGCGATGCCGGTATCCGCTACGAGGAGCGGCTGGAGCAGGATATGATCGCGGTGCCGATCGGACCTCGTGTCCAGCGGTTCGCCACCGCTGCGTCTCCGGTTTACCTTGATCGCCATGGGCGGCCCGTTCATCCTCGCGATCTGCTCAGCCATGCCTGCCTACGCGGTCGCTTTCCGAGCGGTGCGATGATGACGCCGTGGGAGTTCGAGCGGGACGGCGAGGTCGTGCGGGTCGATCCGGAAGGTCCGTTGACCGTGGGGATTGGCGGAGCCGTCGATCTTGCCGTTGATGCGGCGATCGCCGGCGTCGGCATCGTGGGGCTGTTCGAGGACTGGCTGAAGCCTTATTTCAATCGCGGCGCCCTCGAACCCGTCCTTGAACCCTGGTGGCAGGCCTTCTCTGGGCCGTTTCTCTACTATCCTGGACGGCGCCTCGTGCCGGCGCCACTGCGTGCATTCATCGATTTCATCAAGTGCATCGGCTGACCAGCGCTGACCTTTGACGTCATATTGGGAGCCTGCCTCCTGACACTATTGCGGTGCGCCTTTACGCGCCGCTGTCGATCAACACTCCGACCGGGCAGTGCGGAGCTTTGAACCAATGGCCGACGTTTGTTCACTGTAGACGGCCCAAGGAGCGACGCCGCCGTCACAGGCTCTCGGAAAAGACGGACGATAGCCGTTCAACGTCGCCTCAAATCTAATTGAGTGGTGACAATCGACTTCCCAGACGCTGGATCTTGATCGATCGTTCGAATTCGAAGACCGTCCTCGCCAACCTTCTCGATCGTCATTTTCGCTTGGCGGTCCCCATAGATTGTATTGGCCCAGGTAACATCGAGTTTAATGGTATTCCCGTCTCGGCTGCCCACGAGTGTGGACGGCTTACCGGATATTCCGACATAAATGCCGGAATACGCTTCTCCAGACGCCTTGACGTTCGCGGTAAAGCTGCGCGTGACAACGGCAAACGCTCGGCATGAGCCGTTCATCGAAAAGCTGGACGATTTGGCATCGGATTGCATTTTGCACGAGACATCAACCTTGCTTCCGCCGAGCTTTGTCAGGACCGCTCCGCCGCCCGTCCACTGTCCTTCGATCGACTTCAAGAAGTCTTCTTCAGAAGCGGACGCGTTCGAAGTCAGACAGGTGGCGCAAGTTAGGGCGATGACGGGTAAAACTCGCATGACGCAGAATCCTGATGGTTGAAAATGACGAACATCCGACCGATCAACTTGTTCCACACGATCGTCATAAGCAGCTCTTAGTCACCATGGAGCAGGACCTTTTCCTCGGTAGTTCAAACGAGCGACTGCCTGGCAATCTGAAAGGCCGTTCGCGAGTGGCAGGAGCGCCGATCGGCTACACGGTGGAAGAATTGCGCGAGCTCATTCGGCTTCTTTCGTTTGATGGTTGGTGACTGTGAGGTCACGGTACTTTCCGATGGCAAGAATCTGCTTGCGGCTAGGAAGATGTTGCAAGGAGACACCGCGCGGATCGCCGATGCCCTGAAAAGCAACTTTCTTGGCAGGTTGAAACCTCCAGGCCCAGCCGGCCTACGGGCATACTCCTGGTCATACGATGTACGAAGTGGAAAGCAAAGGCGAAAAGCTGCTCCTTTGGGGCGATATCGTCCATGTCGCCGCAGTGCAATTTGTCGATCCGGCCGTCACGATCGGATATGACGTCGACAGTGCCGAGGCCGAGCAAGAGCATTGGCGAGTCTTCGGTGATGCTGCGAAGGATCGATACCTCATCGCAGGCGCACACCTCCCGTTTCCTGGCCTCGGTCACGTGCGCAACAACGGCGACAAGACCTACACGGTTGGGCCATTGAGTTAGCAGGATTAGGAGTCCCCATC
>NZ_JABEPH010000495.1:0-3421 GCF_013004495.1 Rhizobium sp. SEMIA 4085 | reverse complement strand
CCAGACGCTGGCCGCGCTTTACCTTGTCGCACTCGTCCACATACAGCTTAGAACCGTAGGCAACGCGCTGCGAGGAGCGCTCAACGCCACGCTCGTCCAGGATCTGGACGGTCATGTTGCGGCCCATGGCAACGAGGATGCCTTCGGAGTTCCGCAGAAGGTTGCGGTTCTTGATCTGAACCGTTCCTTCATACGAGGCCTCCAGGAACGACTGGTCGACCACGGTGGCCGTACCGCCAAGGTGGAAGGTACGCATGGTGAGCTGCGTGCCTGGCTCGCCGATCGACTGAGCCGCGATGACGCCGACCGCTTCGCCCATGTTGACCGGCGTACCGCGAGCAAGGTCGCGGCCGTAGCAGACAGAGCAGACGCCTGTCTGGATTTCGCAGGTCAGTGCCGAACGGATGCGGATCGACTGGATACCAGCTTTTTCGATCTCGACGACATCTGGCTCGAGGATCATCTTGCCGGCATCGACGATGCGCTCGCCGGTGACCGGGTGATCGATGTTGTCGAGTGCCGTACGGCCGAGGATACGTGCGCCGAGCGAGGCAACGACCTGGCCGGCATCGACGATCGCAGTCATGGTGAGGCCCTTGTCGGTGCCGCAATCCACGGAGTTGACGATGCAATCCTGCGCGACGTCGACGAGACGGCGGGTCAGGTAGCCCGAGTTTGCCGTCTTCAAGGCGGTGTCTGCCAGTCCCTTACGGGCGCCGTGCGTCGAGTTGAAGTACTCGTTGACGGTCAGGCCTTCCTTGAAGTTCGAGATGATCGGCGTCTCGATGATTTCGCCCGACGGCTTAGCCATCAGGCCGCGCATGCCGCCCAGCTGACGCATCTGGTTCGGCGAACCGCGGGCGCCCGAGTGGCTCATCATGTAGATCGAGTTCATAGGCTTCTGGCGGCCGGTCTTTTCGTCGAACTCGATAGCCTTGATGCGGGCCATCATCTCTTCGGCGACCTTCTCGGTGGCCTTGCCCCAGGCATCGACGACCTTGTTGTACTTTTCGCCCTGCGTGATGAGGCCGTCGTTGTACTGCTGCTCGTATTCCTTCACGAGTGCTTCGGTATCGCCGACGATCTTAACCTTGGTATCCGGGATCACCATGTCGTCCTTGCCGAACGAGATGCCGGCGCGGCAGGCATGCGAGAAGCCGAGCTGCATGATGCGGTCGCAGAAAATGACCGTGTCCTTCTGGCCGCAATGACGGTAGACCGTGTCGATCATCTTGGAGATGTTCTTCTTGGTCATTTCCTGGTTGCAGATGTCGAAAGGCACCTTGCCGTTCTTCGGCAGCAATTCGCCGATGAGCAGGCGGCCCGGGGTCGTTTCATAGATCTTGGAGTACGGCTTGCCGTCCTCGCTGATCGACTTGAAGCGGCCACGGATCTTGGTGTGCAGCGTGACGACCTTGCTTTCAAGAGCATGATGCAGTTCGCCGAGGTCGGAGAAGGCCATGCCTTCGCCCGGCTCGTTCTGGTTCATGATCGAGAGGTAGTAGAGGCCGAGAACCATGTCCTGCGACGGAACGATGATCGGTGCGCCGTTGGCCGGGTGCAGGATGTTGTTCGTCGACATCATCAGAACGCGGGCTTCGAGCTGGGCTTCGAGAGGCAGTGGCACGTGGACGGCCATCTGGTCACCATCGAAGTCGGCGTTGAAGGCCGTGCAAACGAGCGGATGCAGCTGGATCGCCTTGCCTTCGACCAGGGTGGGTTCGAAGGCCTGGATGCCCAGGCGGTGCAGCGTCGGCGCGCGGTTCAAGAGAACCGGATGCTCGCGGATGACCTCGTCGAGGATATCCCAGACTTCCGGCTTTTCCTTCTCGACCAGCTTTTTCGCCTGCTTGACGGTCGAGGAATAACCCTTGGCGTCGAGGCGCGCGTAGATGAACGGCTTGAAGAGTTCGAGCGCCATCTTCTTCGGCAGGCCGCACTGGTGCAGCTTCAGCTCCGGACCGGTCACGATGACCGAGCGGCCGGAATAGTCAACGCGCTTGCCGAGCAGGTTCTGGCGGAAGCGGCCCTGCTTGCCCTTGAGCATGTCGGAGAGCGACTTCAGCGGACGCTTGTTGGCACCCGTGATGACGCGGCCGCGACGGCCGTTGTCGAACAGCGCATCGACGGATTCCTGCAACATGCGCTTTTCGTTGCGGATAATGATACCCGGCGCACGAAGCTCGATCAGGCGCTTCAGACGATTGTTACGGTTGATGACGCGCCGATAGAGATCGTTCAGGTCCGACGTGGCAAAGCGGCCGCCATCGAGCGGAACCAGCGGACGCAGATCCGGCGGGATCACCGGAACGACCTTCATGATCATCCATTCCGGACGGTTGCCGGATTCCATGAAGTTCTCGACGATCTTCAGCCGCTTCATCAGCTTCTTCTGCTTGAGATCCGACGTGGTGTCGGCAAGCTCGGAACGCAGATCGCCGGCGATCTTCTCGAGGTTCATCGATGCCAGCATCTCGTAGATGGCTTCAGCGCCGATCATCGCCGTGAACTGGTCTTCGCCATATTCGTCGACGGCGAGCATGTACTCTTCTTCCGAGAGGAGCTGATGTTCCTTAAGGGCCGTGAGGCCCGGCTCGGTGACGATGTAGTTTTCGAAATACAGGACGCGCTCGACATCCTTCAGCGTCATGTCGAGCAACGTGGAAATGCGGCTCGGCAGCGACTTCAGGAACCAGATGTGGGCAACGGGTGCTGCAAGCTCGATATGGCCCATGCGCTCGCGCCGAACGCTCGACATCGTGACTTCGACGCCGCACTTTTCGCAGATGATGCCCTTGTTCTTCATGCGCTTGTACTTGCCGCAAAGGCACTCGTAGTCCTTGATCGGCCCGAAGATGCGCGCGCAGAAGAGACCATCGCGTTCCGGCTTGAACGTGCGGTAGTTGATGGTTTCCGGCTTCTTGATCTCGCCGTAGGACCAGGAAAGGATCTTCTCCGGAGAGGCAATCGAAATCCGGATGGAGTCGAAATTCTGTGCAGGCACCTGCGGATTGAAAAGATTCATGACCTCTTGGTTCATGCCTGTCTCCTTCATGGGCGAAAGCGCCCTTAGCTTGCGATGGTCGGCGGCAAATCCCGGGAGCCGCGCCAACGCTCAAAAACGACAATAACCGCACAATGCGGCGGAAACGTCCCTGCCCGGCCGACACATTGCGGGGCCATGGCGGGAACGGTGTGCGCCCTCTTAAGGCGCACACCCTATCAAGAGGGTACTCGGCTGCGTCCGGCAACTGGCCCTCCTGCTGCAGATCCTCGTCCTTCGGGTTCTCCAACTCCACGGTCAGGCCGAGAGAGCGCATTTCCTGGACGAGACCGCTTAAGCTCTCGGGAATCACCTCTTGGAACGTCTCAGCGCCCCGGACGCGTGCTTCGTCGACCCTGGGCCGGCCGCGTACGTCGC
>NZ_JABEPH010000494.1:0-3449 GCF_013004495.1 Rhizobium sp. SEMIA 4085 | reverse complement strand
GATGGGGCGCGCAAACAGAGGTGCAAGGACATGCGCATAGAACGCCGTTTCACAAAGGCAGGCCAGAGCGCTTACGCGGACATCGAATTCCGCAAGGCGACGAGCGAGATCAAGAACCCCGACGGTTCGATCGTATTCCGCCTTGAGAACATCGACGTTCCCGCGCAGTTCTCCCAAGTCGCGGCCGACATCCTTGCCCAGAAATATTTCCGCAAGGCCGGCGTTCCGGCAAAGCTGAAGAAGGTTGAGGAAAACGACGTTCCCTCCTTTCTGTGGCGTTCGGTTGCCGATGAGGCAGCCCTCAAGGAGCTGCCGAAGGACCAGCAGTACGGTTCCGAAATCGATGCGCGCCAGGTCTTCGACCGTCTGGCTGGGACCTGGACCTACTGGGGCTGGAAGGGCGGCTACTTCTCGTCTGAGGAAGATGCCTCTGCCTTTCGCGACGAACTCGCCTACATGCTCGCTACCCAACGCGTCGCCCCGAACTCCCCGCAGTGGTTCAACACCGGCATGCACTGGGCCTACGGCATTGACGGCCCCGGCCAGGGCCACTTCTACGTCGACCCCTTCACCGGCAAGCTGACGAAGTCCAAGTCGGCCTACGAGCATCCCCAGCCGCATGCCTGCTTCATCCAGTCGGTCGAGGACGACCTCGTCAACGAAGGCGGCATCATGGACCTCTGGGTTCGCGAAGCCCGCCTCTTCAAGTACGGCTCCGGCACGGGCTCCAACTTCTCGTATCTGCGCGGCGAAGGCGAAAAACTTTCTGGCGGCGGCCGCTCCTCCGGCCTGATGAGCTTCCTGAAGATCGGCGACCGTGCGGCGGGCGCCATCAAGTCGGGCGGCACGACGCGCCGTGCGGCCAAGATGGTCGTCGTCGACATCGATCATCCAGACATCGAGGAATACATCAACTGGAAGGTCAAGGAAGAGCAGAAGGTTGCTGCCCTCGTCACCGGTTCGAAGATCGTCGCCAAGCACCTGAAGGCGATCATGAAGGCCTGCTTCAATTGCGAAGGCGGCGCCGATGCGGATTGCTTCGACCCGACCAAGAACCCTGCCCTCAAGCGCGAAATCCGCGCCGCCAAGAAGGACCAGGTCCCGGAAAACTATGTGAGCCGCGTCATCCAGTTCGCCCGCCAGGGCTACAAGGACATGGAGTTCAAGACCTACGACACGGACTGGGATAGTGAAGCCTACCTCACCGTTTCCGGCCAGAACTCCAACAACTCGGTCTCGATCCGCGACGACTTCCTGCGCGCCGTCGAAGCCGATGGCGACTGGAACCTGACGGCCCGCAAGGATGGTAAGGTCATGAAGACGCTGAAGGCCCGCGACCTCTGGGAGACGATCTCCTATGCCGCCTGGGCATCGGCCGATCCCGGCCTGCACTTCAATACGACGATGAACGACTGGCACACCAGCCCGGCCGCCGGCCCGATCCGCGCCTCCAACCCGTGCTCGGAATACATGTTCCTCGACGACACGGCCTGCAACCTTGCCTCGCTGAACCTCATGCAGTTCAAGGATGCGGCGACAAAGCGGATCAACATCGCCGACTACGAGCATGCCGTGCGTCTGTGGAGCGTCGTGCTCGAAATCTCCGTGATGATGGCGCAGTTCCCGTCGCGCCGCATTGCCGAGCTCTCCTACGAATACCGCACGATCGGTCTCGGCTATGCCAATATCGGCGGCCTGCTGATGTCGTCCGGCATTCCTTATGACAGCGACGAAGCCCGCGCCATCGCAGGCTCCCTGACGGCGATCATGACCGGCATTTCCTATGCCACCTCGGCGGAAATGGCTGCTGAACTCGGCCCGTTCCCGATGTTTGCGCCGAACCGCGAGAACATGCTGCGCGTCATCCGCAACCATCGCCGCGCCGCCTATGGCGAGAGGTCCGGCTATGAAGGCCTGTCGATCAACCCGGTCGCCCTCATCCACGGCGAAAACCCGGATCAAGATCTCGCCGCGCATGCCAAGAGCGCCTGGGACAAGGCACTGGAACTCGGCGAAAAGCACGGC
The DNA here is from genome assembly GCF_013004495.1 of Rhizobium sp. SEMIA 4085. Lineage (NCBI taxonomy): Bacteria > Pseudomonadati > Pseudomonadota > Alphaproteobacteria > Hyphomicrobiales > Rhizobiaceae > Rhizobium > Rhizobium sp. SEMIA 4085. The sequence continues at coordinate 1,424 of NZ_JABEPH010000494.1, read as the reverse complement.
TACCGCAACGCCCAGGCAACCGTAATTGCGCCGACCGGCACGATCGGCCTCGTTATGGATTGCGATACGACTGGCATCGAGCCCGACTTCGCGCTCGTCAAGTTCAAGAAGCTCGCCGGCGGCGGCTACTTCAAGATCATCAACCGCGCGGTACCCGAAGCGCTGCGCACGCTCGGCTACTCCGAAAGCCAGATCGCCGAGATCGAAGCCTATGCTGTCGGCCACGGCAACCTGAACCAGGCGCCCGCCATCAACCCCTCGACGCTGACGTCCAAGGGCTTCACCGACGAGAAGGTCGAGGCCGTCAACGCGGCGCTGAAGTCCGCTTTCGACATCAAGTTCGTCTTCAACCAGTGGACGCTCGGGCTCGACTTCCTGAAGGGCACGCTGAAGGTCTCCGACGACCAGCTTGCCGACATGAGCTTCAACCTGCTCGACCACATGGGCTTCTCGAGGAAGGATATCGAGGCTGCAAACATCCATGTTTGCGGTGCGATGACGCTGGAAGGCGCTCCGTTCCTCAAGAACGAGCACCTCGCCGTCTTCGATTGTGCCAATCCTTGCGGCAAGATCGGCAAGCGTTACCTCTCGGTCGAAAGCCACATCCGCATGATGGCGGCTGCCCAGCCCTTCATCTCGGGTGCGATCTCCAAGACGATCAACATGCCGAACGATGCAACCGTCGACGATTGCAAGAGCGCCTACATGCTCTCCTGGAAGCTCGGCCTCAAGGCCAACGCGCTTTACCGCGACGGCTCGAAGCTGTCGCAGCCGCTGAACGCCTCGCTGATCGAGGACGAAGGCGACGAGGACACGCTGGAGGAACTGCTGGCCCAGCCGGCAGCGGCCCAGGCCGTCACCGTCACCGAGAAGATCATCGAGCGGGTGATCGAGAAGGTCGTGCGCAGCCAGGAAAAGCTGCCGGGCCGCCGCAAGGGCTACACCCAGAAGGCAAAGATCGGCGGCCACACGATTTTCCTGCGCACCGGCGAATATGACGACGGCCGACTCGGCGAGATCTTCCTCGACATGAACAAGGAAGGTTCGGCCCTTCGAGCATTCATCAACAACTTCGCAATCTCGGTCTCGCTCGGCCTGCAATACGGCGTGCCGCTCGAGGAATATGTGGATGCCTTCACCTTCACGAAGTTCGAGCCGGCGGGCATCGTCACCGGCAACGACGCGATCAAGAATGCGACGTCGATCCTCGACTACGTGTTCCGCGAACTCGCCATCTCCTATCTCGGCCGCCACGATCTGGCGCACGTTGATACGTCCGACTTCAATAACACGGCGCTCGGCCGCGGCGTGTCGGAAGGCAAGGCGGATGTCGTCTCCAAGGGCCTGACTCGCGGCTATAAGCCGACGCTGGTTTCCGGAAACGCGACCGAGCGCGCGGCGGCGGAGATCAAGGGTGCTTCAAC
>NZ_JABEPH010000493.1:0-3450 GCF_013004495.1 Rhizobium sp. SEMIA 4085 | reverse complement strand
CACACGCATTACGCCAAAATCGCCAGTCAAAGGCGGGAGATGCGAGCAATTGCGCCTTCATCTGACCTCAGGACTTCCTGGTCAGTTTCAGGGTCGCTGGCGACGGTTTAGTTGCCTTTATCCTTCTTCCCGAGTAAAAGAAAGCGGTCCCCTGTCGAAAAGTCGAGGATCATGTTTCCTCTCCTCTCTCGAGGAAGGCCTCAAGGTCCGCGTGTTCTTCATCCGAGGCGTAACGGTCCATGATGTAGGAAAGCAGACGTTCTGTTTCGAAGCGCCTCTTTTGCTTTCGGACTGACTCGAAGCGTTCCTCTGCGAGCGGTGAGCCGGCAAACAGCTTGGGTAGAGCGGAACTCGTTGTCGACTGGCCTACCCTCGCCCAATGGATCACTTCGCTGCGCGCAAGCGAGGCGTAAAGTTCCTCTCGCCCGATGAATACCGTGCTGCCATCGCTCGCATTAAGCTGGAGCGGGTCCCGATCCGGGTCTCCCGAAACCGTTAAAATCCCGCGCAGCTTGCCCGAAAGGAAAACGTATTGCGCTCCCTCGTAGACGTCCAAAGTCATGCCTAGTCCCCCTTGTGAAGTAGATACACGGCGGCGTCGTCCGCGATCCCGTTTCTGAAGTCGATCGATAAAAGGCCGCGGTAGTGCAGGCCGTGCAGTTTGGCGCGCCCAACGATCCGGCCGCCTAGCGCCCGCTCCAATTGCCACCGCCTAGCCTCTGTTCGTCCGCCGAAGACGTCCAGCCACACCAGGTCGTCATGGATGTCGCCGGCCACCTTTTTTCGCCAGTCGATCAAGCGGACCATGCGTAGAATCTTGGGTAATAGGTGATCCGACTTTCGAAGCTCTAGGAAATGGAAGTTGCGTCGGCCGTAGACCTCTCCGGCCAGCTCCAGCTTGTGCCTGTACTTCTCATCGGAATCGCGTGCGTCCTTGTCGGCCTTCACCTCGATGATCAATGTCTCCAGATCGTATTCGGAAACGGAGGAGGTAATCGGTACGAGGCATGCGTCGCTGAAGGAGACGCCGCTTTGGAGGTCGCGGAGGAATGAAGGATGCACGCGGAGAAGAAGGTCCGGGAAGTAGATCAGCGGCTTGCCCCTGTTCTTTCGGACCTCGATCTCGAGCCTATGAGGTTGCGCCAGGAGATACGAGACCCTGCTCGACAGGTCCGCAAGCTGCATGACGTTCACCTCCAACAGCGAGTCCCACGGCATCGACCGGAAACCCGCTTTTATCGTTGGAAACCACCCCGTCGGCCTTGTCTGCCGCCCATCAACAATGGTTCTGATTGGGCCACCGTTCTCGGCCCAGTAAAGGGTCGCTATCGACGAAAGGTTGTGATGTCGTCTAGGGAGCTCCTCGGGTACGCAAGCATCCGCGGTAAAAGCGTCGAAAAGCTCGTCTTCTGTGGCAACATTGTCTTGACCGAAAACGGCAAACGGGTCGAACGGCTTCGTCATGCCAGCTCCGCGCGTGCTTTACCACGGCAGGAGGGCTGATAGAGCTTGGTCACCCGTGAGCTGCCTACCGGGCACAACCTTTTCAACAAGCGCATTTTCATCTGTACCTTCCTGCTCTGCATTCGACTGGGTGAACGAAAGGGTTCCGGGCCACGATTGAATTCGCAGACCGACCTCGCGAGATTTTGGACACACGGGTGCGCTGTGCTGGAAGCGCTCGAAAGAACGTGCTAATGATTCGGAGACCCTTGACCTCGGGTTCCTCGGGTCGACTCGATGGGCGGCCGCATTGCGAGTGCGAGCCGCCCAGCCAGCTTCGCCGCCGAACTTGGGCGTCCAATCCCACAGATGTTAGTCAGCTCGCAGGATGCGTTTCCTGCTGCTCAGCTATCAAATCCGTGAAGAAATGCGGTAGCGTCTGTCCGCTAGGGTGACTTCGTGCTAGTCACCGATAGTCCCTCCTGTCCTCTGTTCCTATCTGCAACGGAGGGAGTTGCGAGCTCACTCACCGTCGATATCGACTCGATCAATGGGGCGAGCGTAGCACCAAAACATGCGCCTGCAAGTCGAGATACAGAAAAAATGAACACAGATTCACAAATCTCCAAATCCGACCCGAACGCAAACCCAGGCGTCGAGGAGGCCTACAGGCTGGTGGTCCTGGAGATCAAACAGCTCGAACAGGCTCGACGCAACATCAGCGCGAGGCTCGAGAAAGCTGTCTCCGCTAGGGACCTGCTCCGCCAACTTATCTTATCCGACACCTCAGAGCATGAAGACAGCAAGGCATCATCCAATGCGGGGTTGAAACGGAAGAAGCCGACAAAACACCACCGAGGAAGCCTGACGGGTGAGATCGTGAAGCGATCGAGGGCGATTTTGTTGTCTGCAGGTCGGCCTTTGGAGCGAAGCGAACTCCTAGAAGAGATCGAACGCGACGGCTTCAAGGTGAAAGCAAGCAACCCGGCCCGCTTCATCGGACGCACCCTCTGGGAGAGTGAGGAATTCATCCACGTTCCCAAGGCTGGATATTGGATCAAGGGCCAGCATCTTCCTGAAGCCGAGTGACGTCCTGAATTAGGTCCACGATGAGGTCCTCAATTACGGTCGTTAAATTCCGATTCCGTTAATTGTAGACTTCGCGTGCCGCGGGTCGAGTGGCAGCCGGGCACGTTATCCCGATAGCCTGTGCGCATTTGGCTCACCGCTAAAGCCGATCAATCTTCGCTTTCGTCGTCATCTTCTGTCGGAACTGCTGATCTAAGAAGCCCCAGAAGGCTGGCACGAAGGCGAGGCTCTCCTATGCCCGCGTCGGAATGGAAGACAACATCTACCTTTCAAAGGGTGTGCTTGTTGAGCGGAACGCCCAGCTCGTGTCGCGCGCCGCAGAACTCATCCGCGGGCTAGGCGCGCAGCTGGCGACTACGTCCGAAGCCCGGGAAATGCTCGCTGTAGGCCCGCCTGGAGTGTTGCCTGTTCACGACCACGTGGCCGCTCGAGCGCGGCCTTCCCCAACCGTTTCCAACTTAGAGAAAGGATACCCATGTCGTATGCATCCGGTGAGGGCCGCAGGTACCATATTTCGGATAGCCAGAAACTGAACCTCGTGGTGCTTCTCGGAAGTCTCCGCAAGCAGTCGTTTCACTCATCTAGGATCGGTTGACACCCTGGCATCCATAACGACCGAGAACGGCAGGTCCGACAATGGGGTTTGTCCACGCCAGACACGGTGGAGATTGCGGGCCGAGGAAACCGCCATGGCGAAGTGCCTCAGCCGCTTCCATGGAGGTGGTCATGATCAGGTCGGCGATCTCGCGGTCGAAACCATCGCCGTAGAAGATGAGCTTTGCCCATTCATGCCGGAATAACAGAGGGTTGTCGAATGTTTTCCAAGGGTTGGCGCAATCTCTTGTAGTCGGACCCCGAGTGTGTGCCAGCTCGCGTGCGGCATGGGGAAGTGAGGCTGCTACGCCACCGACGTAGGAG
>NZ_JABEPH010000492.1:0-3461 GCF_013004495.1 Rhizobium sp. SEMIA 4085 | reverse complement strand
ATGGAACGAGCTCGGGCGTGGCGGTGCGGACTGCTAGCGGGCGCCGGACTGCGCCATGCAGAAGCGCTCGATCGGCTCCGGGACGACGTCGATCTCGATCAGGGCATCCGCAAAGTTCGCGAGACGAAGTTCGGCAAGTCGCGACTGGTGCCGCTGCATGCCAAAGGCGAGCCGTCAGCGCGAAGCTTCCTCGCCGGACGCTTACGTTGGACATGTGCCAGCCAGCCTGAAGACGGGCACGGCATGGGCATCATCAGCCGCTTTGGCGGTTATCTCGATCAGATGCTGGTTCACGGCATGAGTATCGCACCATGGCATGCAGCCTTGCCCAACTTCGGGCAGATCGCTCCAAAGATACGGGCGGACCTCGCCCGCTGATCATGGGGAGCAGAAGGCCGCGTTCCTCGTTTGGCTCATCGCTTTGTAATCTTGTTCTTCTGGCCGATCCAAGCCTCGTCCTGGAACCAGATTTCTAATCGCTTGTCTTTGGCGGCTCCGGCGGCGATTTCCGCCACTGCGGCGGGGAAGTTTTTTAAAGTCCTCAATCGCATCCTGGTTCTGCGCATGATGCTTCGGTCGAGCCGTGAGTTTGCGGTAGCCCATGGCATTCAACTCACGCCCAAGCGCCTGCCGATGACGCAGATGCGATGCTCCTGCGAAAGCCATTGCACCGGATCAACCAGCCCGCAGTGCACGACACACAGCGAGATAGGGACCGGACCCTTCTCAACGGCCTCGCAGGCGCCTTGCGCTGCTTGTCGCTCAGCAAGTGCTCCCGGCCCTTCGCCTTTCCGGTCTTCAGGCCATCGGGACTTTGCGGATTGAAACGCTCGACCCAGTCGCGGACAATCTGCAACCGACCCCCGCCAATAGATGCCGCTTGGCTGCGCGCGAACCACCCTCATAATGACCGACAGAGCCAACAGCCGACGTGACCAATCCGCATCTCGGCTTTGCTTCGCCAGCCGACGCAGGTCATCAGCCGTGTAGTCTACCCGAATTGCCAGTGCCGTTCCTATGGCGAAATCTCCCTTCGCCCGTTGAATCATGATTTGGCCCAATTGCCAATCCCGTGATTCAAATTCATCAAGCGCCGGTTAACACCCGCATTCGTCGCGGTCGAATGTCTCCTGAAACTAGTCGGCGTCAGACGCGGCGATTGCGCGCTTCAAGCTTTTGGAGGCCAACGAACGGCATCTTGCAGAGTTGCTTATGTCGTGTAGATACCGAGCATTCACGAACTCCGATTGACCGAGGCAGAGCCGCAAATGCCAAATGCTCATTTGTGCTGGACATGAGGATGGCAGATTTCAAAGTTCGAGCTTCATCGCCCATAACTCTCCTCCTGCTGAACTAAGCGGATAGAAACGTCACGGTCGAGGACGCGCTTGCCCGGTATGGCGAGCCCGACATATTCAATACGGACCAGGGATCGCAGTTCACCTCCATCGGCTTCACGGCGGTGCTGAAGAAGGCCGAGATTGAAATCTCGATGGACGGCAAGGGCGCATGGCGCGACAACGTGTTCGTCGAGCGGCTCTGGCGCTCGATCAGATATGAGGAGGTCTATCTCCACGCCTACAAAACCGTGCCCGAGGCCCGCACCCATCCCTTGACCGGCAAACACCGGATCAGGCTTACTTCAACGCGCTGACGCGAATGTTTAACGAAAACGCCGCAAACCGTTCAGACAAACCCAGCCACTCTGTTTGACCTCCGCATCCAGCGTTAGCCGTGTAGACTTGAGGACGTTTCTGTTCGGAACGTGAGGCACGGGAGACGGAAAGTGTTCGTCGCCCGCGTCGTAAGCGGATAGTTTTCCATGTCTTTCCCGCCATCCTCGTCGTGGCACGCCGATTGCAACGGGCGGAGGAGCCGTTACGATCATTACGCCTCACACCTCTAGCAAAGGGAGGTTGCATGAAGACCGCTCGAACGATCCCAGGCAATGTGATAGATGCTTCGCTGATGAGTGCGCCTCCGTCCGGCAGCTCGGGTCGACGCCCCGCGTCCGAGGTCATAAATTTCATCGAGGGGGCGCGCGTGCTTACCGCCGGTGAGTTGGAAGCTCATAGCATCACGCGCTATCGGGTCACCAGATCCTATCGTGAACAGATCATCAACAGTGGTTACCACGAGCAGCTGAAATTCATCGTCGAGCCCTCATTCGAAGAGTTTGAGAGTCCCGGCAATCTAGATACGAGCGGCGAGCACGACAACACGGTCGTGCCCGGGTTTCAGCACAAGTACGCCCAGACCGGATTGTTGCTGGCAACGGACCGCTGCGCTTCATACTGCCGTTATTGCTTTCGCAAGCGCATTGTCGGCAAGGATTCAGATGAAATCGCAGCTGACTTAGGGCAGATTGCGCGCTACATTGGAGGTCATCCTGAGATGACGAACGTGCTGGTGTCGGGAGGCGACCCGTTCGTGCTCAGCACCGGCAGGCTTCATGCGATTCTCGATCATCTGTTGCCGTTCCCACATTTGGATTCCATTCGTTTTGGCACAAAAATGCTCGCCTATGCGCCTGAAAGGTTCGAGGATCCCACTCTAGTGGCGTTCTTCCAACGGATCAGTGAGGCGCGTAAGGCGGCAGTAATCGTCACACATTTTGATCATATTGGCGAAATCTCGGTCGATGCGGAGCGTAACATTCTCTCGTTACGCGCGCGTGGTGTGCAGTTTCTCAATCAATCCGTGCTTCTCGCGAAAGTCAACGATGATCCCGAGATCTTGGCTGCGACCTTCGCCAAATGTCACCAAATGGGCATCCGCCCTTATTACCTCTTTCAAGGCAGGCCGGTGAAAGGGGCATCGCATTTTCAGGTTCCACTGCGCCGCGGACTAGAGATAACGCACGGCATCAACCAACGCCTGAGCGGAATCCAAAAGACATTCAAATACATCATGTCGCATTACACAGGAAAAATCGAGATCCTCGACATTGGAGCTGATGACCGCGTCTATATGCGATATCATCAAAACAAAGCTCCGGAAAAGATCGGAAATATTTTTTCTCGGCCGTACATCGAGGGCGCATGCTGGCTAGATGAATTGCCCGAAGGATCAGATCGGAAAAGCGCTCAGCGCTAATTTCCGATTTGAGTCGCAAACAGCCGCCCCTCTCAACGTGGCGGCGTCCTTGAGGCGGTGGCAGGCACTCTCCCTGCGGAACCTGTATGCCGCGTGACAGATAGGACCTGGGGAGCTCAGACGCCCATCGAGCTGTTTCTCTATCAAGAGCTGCTCTTCCGCGGCCTTCGACCGCAGCTTCATCAACTCGTCTTTCCAGACGGGCGACCTACCCTTCTCTTCACGATTCCTACTCAGAGTGAGACGAGTCACGAGCTGCAGCTTCTTACCGAGATCGACATCTTCTTTCCAAAGGAGACGTTGGCCAAATCTGCGACGGCAGCCACAACGACAAGGGAAAGCAGCGAGAGCCCGTCCGTGGGAAG
>NZ_JABEPH010000491.1:0-3463 GCF_013004495.1 Rhizobium sp. SEMIA 4085 | reverse complement strand
GCGCCTGCCTCCGTCATCAAGCTTTCGATGGAAAACCGGCTTGCCGTCGGACAGCGCGCCGATTTCACGGTCTTCGATCTCGTCGATTCCGATGTCGAAGCCACCGATTCCAACGGCGACGTTTCCGTTCTTATGAAGCTGTTCGAGCCTCGCTATGCGGTGATCGGCAGCGAGGCAATTGCCGCAAGCCGTTACATTCCGCGTGCCCGCAGGCTCGTGCGTCACAGCCACGGTTATTCCTACCGCTAAGAGCCAGAACAGAAATCCGCATGACAGGAGTTTGCGTGAACACGTCTCCAGCTAACGCCAAGCCGGCAAGCTCACCCTATGAAAGGCTTGCTGCGCTCGGTATAGAGCTTCCGCCCGCGCCGCCGCCGATCGCCCATTTCGTGACGCATGTGCTGGAAGGTAATATTCTCTACCTCTCCGGTCAGGGGCCGCGCGAGGCCGACGGCTTTCTATATTCTGGCAAGGTCGGCGCTGAGATCGGCGTCGAAGATGCCTATAGACATGCGCGTCTCACCGGCATCAATCTTCTTGCCGTCATGCATGACGCGCTTGGCGATCTTTCCCGGGTAAAGCGCGTCGTGAAGCTGCTCGGCATGGTTAACGCCGTGCCGCAGTTTGCAGACCATCCAAGCGTCATCAACGGATGCTCGGATCTCTTCGTCGACGTTTTTGGAAAAGACACCGGCAGCCATGCCCGTTCGGCGGTTGGCTTCGGCTCGCTGCCGGGTAACATCACTGTCGAAATCGAGGCGATCATCGCCTTGCGTGATTGAAGAGGGGAAAGCCTAGTGGTTGCGCCAGCCCATGATCTTTTCGATGCGTTCGGCCGATGTTCGCACGTGCGCGGTATAGTGGTTCTCGTCGGAAAAGGCCTTCTGTTCTGGAAGGACAATGGAAATGGTCGCGACGCATTGGCCATCTCTGTCGCAGATCGGCGAAGCGATGCAGGCGACCGCATAGTCGGACTCGCCGGCCTGGATCGACAGGCGAGACTGAAACGCCGCACCCGCCGAGGCGGAAAGCACGCCGGGGTCCATTTCGGCACGGCCGGTCGGCGAAGATTTGGCGCAGCGCTTGAAAAGTTCGAAGCGCTCCTCTTCCGGCAGGTGGCCGACAAGCAGGCGACCCGATGCGGTCCAGTTCAGCGGAATGCGCGTGCCGACACGCGAAGCGACCTGGAAATGGCTCGGGCCGTCAGCCATGGCAAGCACGAGCATATAGTCGCCGTCGCGGCCGCAAACCTGAACGGTTTCACCCGCCTGACGGCAAAGATCGTGCATCTCATGCATCGCGACGCTCATGAAATCGAGCGAGCGGGCATAGGCAAGACCGTAATGGTAGAGCCGCGAACCGAGCCAGATCGTGCCGTCGCCATTGCGCGTCAACATGTTCTTTTCGACCAGATCATCAACGATGACGTAGACGGTCGAGAGCGGCGCCTTCACAGCCTTGGCGATTGCATAGACTCCCGTCGGAGAGCCCGTTTCGTAAAGGTGATCAATGACCTGCAGCGCGCGGTCGATACCGCTTACCCGCGAGCGACGTGCGCCCTTACCCCCGGGTTCTTCAATGGGCGGCTCGTCTTCGGAGTAAATTACTGATGGTGTCTTGCCGTCCAATTCCACGCTCCTCGTATGCGGGCATGAGTCTATTACATTACTATGGGATAGCCGCTAAGGATACAAGCTGCAACACTCGCCATCTCGACATTCAATCTGGAGATACACATGTCTGATGACATTCGCGCGTCGATCGGCCTTCGTCCGGTCATCAACGTTTCCGGCACGATGACCAGCCTCGGCGCATCGATCGTCGTCCCCGAGGCAATCGCGGCCATGTCGTCGATCCTGCCGCAATTTGTCGAAATCAACGACCTGCAGCGCAAGGCCAGTGCCGTCATTGCCCGGTTGACGGGTGCCGAAGCCGGTTTCGTGACGGCATCCTGCTCCGCGGGCATTTCCCTGGCCGTCGCAGGTGCCATCACCGGCAACAACCTGCTGGCGATCGAGAAACTGCCGAACGTGACGCCAGAAAAGAACGAGGTTCTGGTGCAGACGGGCCACGTTGTGAGCTATGGCGCACCCGTCGATCAGGCGATCCGCCTTGCTGGGGCCAAGGCGGTGCTGATCGGTCAGGCGACATCGACCCATCGTTTTCACATGGAAAATGCAATCACCGAAAGGACGGCTGCGGCCGTCTACGTCGTGTCGCACCATGTCGTCGACTATGGCCTTCTGAACCTCAAGGAGTTCGTCGAGATCGCCCACGCCAAGGGCGTGCCGGTCATCGTCGATGCGGCGTCGGAGTACGACCTGCGTGTTTTCCTGGAGCAAGGCGCGGATATCGCGCTCTATTCCGGTCACAAATTCCTCGGCGGTCCGACCTCGGGCATCGTCGCCGGCAAAAAGGAACTGGTACGCAACGCCTTCCTGCAGAACATGGGCATTGGCCGCGGCATGAAGGTCGGCAAGGAAAGCATTTTCGGCGCCATGGCCGCCCTGGAGGCTTGGGAAATGCGTGACCACACCGGCATTCGCGAGCGCGAAACGGGCTACCTCAATCTCTGGAAGCGGATGTTGGACGACCGCCCCGGCGTAACCGCGCTGATCGAACCCGATCCGACCAAGAATCCGCTTGATCGCCTGCGCGTCATCCTCAAACCGGAGGAAGCCCATATCACCGCCTGGGATTTGGCCGACGCGCTGGCGCGCGGGACGCCGCCGATCATCGTCCGCGACCACGAGGTCGAGCATCAGTATTTCTATCTCGACCCCTGCAACCTGCACCCAGGCCAGGAAAAGATCGTTGCAAGCCGTTTGGCCGAAGAACTGGACAAGGCGCACGCCTCCAACGAGATCATCGCAACGCCTATCGAAATCCGCGGCAAGCACCGGTTCGACGCTGTGTTGCGTTGGCCGGATTGATCTTTCCGGCTTTCAGGCATCCAAGAGGAACCAAACATGGCAGGCTTTCAGGTGCAGACGATCCAGCAGGCAGAAGCCGTTCTCTCCGTCGAGAATCTCACGACGTCGTTTCTGGTCGAGGGCGAGTGGAAGCCTGTCGTCCGCGATGTTTCCTTCCGCGTGGCGCCGGGCGAAACGGTTGCAATTGTCGGCGAGTCGGGTTCTGGCAAGAGCGTCACGTCGCTGTCGATCATGCGGCTACTGCAGCCGGATACGAGCCGGATCGAAGGCAAGATCATGCTTGGCGACCGCAATCTGCTGGCGCTTCCGGAAAGTGGCATGCGGCAGGTGCGCGGCAATGACGTCTCGATGATCTTTCAGGAGCCGATGACGAGCCTCAACCCGCTCTTTACGATCGGCGACCAGATTTCCGAAGCACTGCTTTGCCATTCGGCCATGTCGAAGACCGAAGCACGACCCGAAGTGATCCGGCTTCTGGAAAAGTTCAGCATTTCCTCCACTGCCTCTCGTTTCGATTAATATCCGTACCG
>NZ_JABEPH010000490.1:0-3468 GCF_013004495.1 Rhizobium sp. SEMIA 4085 | reverse complement strand
CCCGGTGCCCCAATGCGCACGGAACGGCTGTGCGCCACGGACACCTCGCATCCCGCCAAGCCGCCGCCGGCGGCCGTGGCCGAAGCGCAGCCCCCCCAGCCGCCCGAGCCCACGAGGGAGGCGGCCGATTTCGTCGAGCGCCTTGCCCGCGAAGAGGCGATGCGCGAACGGATCAAGGGGCTAGCACGACATCTCGGACGTAATGACAGCAACCGCCTCGGCCTGCGCACGCTGTCCGACATCCAGGAGGCGCTGCTCGTCCGCTTTGCCCGCGCACGGGAGGCCGGGTCCTTCGCAACGGCGCTTGCCGACGCGCTTTCGGCCAGCCGCTGGCTTGCCGAGCGCATCATGCTCGATCTCTCCGGCCAGCAGCTCGCAACGACCCTGACCAGCCTCGGCATGGGCTTTCTCGACGCCGTTTTCGTGCTGGAGAGGCTGTATCCGCATCTTTCCGAGCCGCAGCACAACGTGACTCGCGCCTGGATGGTGCTGGATGCGCTCGATCCGGACGAATGCCATCAGCGGGTCGAAGCCTGGCGTCGCGCCGACAGCTATACCTATAAACCGGAAGACCAGGTGCGGGGGGAGCAATCCGCCGCTTCCGCCCCGCGCGCCGTGCGCCAGGAGCCGCCGGCACGCGATATCCGCATCGTCGGCCGCCGGTAAGAACTTCAAAGGGGGTTCTGCCGCTCGTCGGCCAGCGGCACGATCTCCGCGACGTCGTCGGCTTCGAGCTCGACGATCCAGAGATCCGGATCGAACTTCCGCTCGCGGTCGAGCAGTTCGCGCACCTTCTCGGCCTCCGCTTTCTCAAGCCTGATTTCAAAAAGACGCATGCCGCTCTCCTCCACATCGAAGACGCTTTGCGGGGCAGGCGCGTAGAGCGTTTCGAACCCGTCGCGGAAATGCTGGCGGATGAAGATGGCACCCGCCTCCTCCGCCCCCTTCTTCTCCACAGCGGCGAAATCGCCCCTGGCAAAAACGCGGCGCAGGAGGGCGGAAACGAAGATGTCGGTACGCAATCTCATCTGCGCGGTATAGACCGGCGGAGTGCGGGCGGCAACGCTAGACCTTTACCGCCAGCCTCAGCCCGCCCCAATGCCGCCCGCGGACGGTGATCGGGGCGGAGATGTCCTTCATCATCACGAAACTGCCGCCGCCCATGTCGCGGCGATAGGTCTGCACGAGGAAAGGTGCTGTGCTTTTTCCCGCGGCAAGGCCGACGCGGTCGTTGAAGATGCGCCGGTTGCGGCAGTTGGCGGTGTTCCACACCGTATCGCCCGGCCGCTGGGGTTCGGAGAATTTCCGGTTGTGCGTCGGCAGATAGCCGTTCTCATCGACCGCCGCGCAAAAGGCGATGCGCTCGTCGCAGGCGGCCACGGGCTCCTGGATCGGCGGCAGCAGGCGGTCGGTGAGTTCCGTGAAAGCCGCCATGAGCTGCACCGGATCGGTCCCCGGGATCGGGCGGTATTGCCGGTTGAACAACGCCTCGAAGCCGATGCGGCCCTCGGCGACGGCATGTTCGAAGACGTCGGAAATCGCGGAGGCCACACCTTGCGCCTTGGCGATCCAGAGGCTGTCTGTCGTTTGCACACCGGCGCTCGCTGTCAACTGCACCAGTTTCTCGGAAAGGCCGACGACGCTGTCGACGCGCTTTGCGGCCTGCTGGAGCTTCACGTTGGAATTCAGCACTTCGGCCGACATCTCGCCGAGCTTGGCGACGAAACCGGCGCATTGCTGGTCGACAGCCTCGGTGGTCCTTGCCATGACCGTGGAGCTGTCGAGGATCTGAGTGATCACATGCTCCATCTTGGTGAATGCGCCGCGCATCGCCTCGGACTTATCCTTGACGCCGGCAGCACTTTCGCGCGCACCGCTGCCTGCCGCCGAGAGACGGTCGATCCTGATGCGCAGCTCGTCCAGCGTTTCCTGGATGGAGCCAGTCGCCTTGGAGGTCTGCAGCGACAGCGCGCGGATTTCCGAGGCGACGACGGCAAAGCCCTTGCCCGCTTCGCCGGCGCGTGCCGCTTCGATTGCGGCGTTGAGCGCCAAAAGGTTCGTCTGCCGCGCGATGGTGCTGATCTCTGCGGCAACCTTGTCGACATCGGCAAGCGATTTGGAGAAGGTATTGATCTCGGCGCTGATCTCCTCGGAGGACTCCACCATATGGCCGATCTCTTCGACCGAGCCCGACAGGCGGCCGGCCGATTCCTTCAACATGTGCCGGGCCTCCGCTGCCGTCCGGTCCGTCTCGTTGAGCGACATGGCAACTGCCCGGTTCGTCTCGGCGATCGAAAGTGCTGTCCGCGTCACATCGTCGAATGCCGTCGCATGGCGCGCCGACATCGCCGCCATGTCCTGGATGGCGCCGGCGATATCGACGAGATCGATGCCGAGCGTGGACGCCTCTTCTGCGAGCCTGGAAAGGACATGGCGCAACGCCTCCGCGCTGTGCCCATCCGGCTCGTCGGCAACCTCCTCCACCGTCTTCAGCGCATACATGACCTCGGCTCCCCCAAGCAAACGAGGAAAGCTTCAGGTAATATGGTTAATAAGTTGCAAACGAAGGCGAGGGCTTAGACTTAGGTTGTAGGGCGCATACCCGAATCGGGGCAATTATCTAGTTCTTGCGCTGCGCATCCGACTTTCTGGTGGTTGCCAAAAGCTCAGACCTCAGCGTCTCTGGATCGGTGATCTTGATCTTATAAAGATGGGCGAGCCAGATGCCGTCGGCAGCCAGGCGCGCGATCTTCAAGTGCGTATCGCCATCCGTCTCATTGTGGCGCTGCGCCCGTTCCTCGACCCAGCTTGCCATGAGATCGCGCAGATACGGATCGGTCAGCGCCGAAATCGTCAGCGGCGCCCACTGGCCGCCCTTGGCGCAGAGATTGTTTTGGAAGACTGAGTTGATATAGGCGCGCGTAAACGCGCCATAGGGCTCGGGGTCCTTGGACATACGGGCATCGATATCGTCATCGATTGCTTCAAGGAGTTCCCCGAAGACGGCGTCGATCAGGTCCTTCTTGCTCGGAAAATGATGGATGAAGCCGCCCTTGGTCACCCCCGCTGCGTCGGATACGGCCTGAACGGTCACGGAGGCAAGCCCTTCCCGCACGGCAAGTTTTGCCGCTTCATCTATCAGGGTCCGCTTGACCAGCTCCGGCTGTTTCCTGCGCCTGTACGAACTTTCCATCGTCTGTCTCTTGCCCCCCAGGCACGCAATCAGGCACGCAATCAGAGCGTGCCGCGCGATGGCAATGTGTGTCGGACAAAATAACATCTGTATTGCCTCGGGCAAATTCTTTTGAGAAGCTTGAGATCGTAACGCAACGGTGACAATGCGTGAGCTGGGCGTGAGCTGGGCGTGAGCTGGGCGTGAGCTGGGCGTGAGCTGGGGGTGAGCTGGGGGTGAGGTGGGGGTGAGGGGGGGTTGAGGGCGGGGCGCAGGATGCGAGGGTGTGGAGGGCG
>NZ_JABEPH010000489.1:0-3473 GCF_013004495.1 Rhizobium sp. SEMIA 4085 | reverse complement strand
CTTGACGGCCGCCGAGTCGACACGATCCTCCTCTCGCCGGAACCTGTAGAAGGTGAAGAGCCGACGGCGTAATCCGCCCGCTGCATGTGGAAATCTTTATCCGGCTTTCCAACCGTCTTCCGATTTGTCCAAAACGCAGCTACGTTCCTGCAATCCTGAATGCGGGAAGTGAGCTCGATGAAGCAGATGGAAGGCCTGATCGCAAAGCCTGTCGCGATCGCTATCGTGCTGTTTGCCCGCGCGATCACGGCTGTGCGGGCGATCTGGGCGAATGACGGTTTGCCACCCCGGCGCTGCGTCTATTTTGCCAACCCTGCGAGCCACGGCGATTTCATTCTGATCTGGACGGTCCTGCCGCCGCGTCTGCGCGGGCAAGCAAGGCCTGTGGCCGGCGCAGACTACTGGCTGAGATCGCCGCTTACCACGTTCATTGGCCGCGAAGTGTTCAATGCCGTGCTGATCGAGCGCGACCGTGAAAGGCGCACGCAGGATCCGGTCGAGCAGATGGCGGCGGCAATCGATGCCGGCTCGTCGCTGATCCTGTTTCCGGAGGGCACGCGCAACCAGACCGACGAGCCGCTTTTGCCCTTCAAGAGCGGCCTCTTCCATCTTGCCGCAGCTCGCCCGGGGATCGATCTGGTGCCGGTCTGGATCAACAATCTCAATCGCGTCATGCCAAAAGGCGAGATCGTGCCAATTCCCCTGATCTGCACGGTAACCTTCGGCAGCCCGATACGGCTTGAACCCGGCGAGACCAAGGACGGCTTCCTGGCAAGGGCGAGGGCCGCCTTGATTTCCCTTTCTCCAAGACATTCAGGCGGCAGTGAATGAACGACGCGCGGTCCGATCTTATTACGCTCGTGCTCGGCATTTTCGCCGTGCTGATCTTTGCCTCGCTGGTTGGCTATGTCCTGCATCGGCGTCTTTCGCCGGATGGCTCCAATAGCGCCGTCGAGAACCTGAATGCACGCATCAAGGCCTGGTGGATCATGGTGATCTTCATCGGCGTCGCGTTTCTGGCGGGTCGCGCCGGTGTCATCATTCTTTTCGCCTTCTGCTCCTTTGCGGCACTTCGCGAATTCATCACGCTGACAAACACGAAGCGGGCCGATCACTGGGCGCTTGCCTCGGCCTTCTTCGTGGTGCTCCCCATTCAGTATTATTTGCTGTGGGCTGAAGAGTACGGGATCTACTCGATCTTCGTACCGGTTTACGCGTTTTTGCTGATGCCGATCATTTCGGTGCTACGGGGCGATACCGAACGGTTCCTCATCCGCATTGCCGAAGTGCAATGGGCCCTGATGATCTGCGTCTTCTGCGCTTCGCACGTGCCGGCGCTGCTGACCTTGAACATCCCCGGCTATGAGGAGCGCAACGTTCTTCTCATCGCATTTTTGGTCATCGTCGTGCAGCTCAGCGACGTCTTGCAGTATGTCTGGGGCAAGCTTTTCGGGCGAACGAAGATTGCCCCGAAACTCTCGCCGTCGAAAACCGTTGAGGGCTTTGCGGGCGGTGTCGCCAGTGCGACTTTGATCGGGGCGTCGCTCTGGTGGATCACACCGTTTACGCCCTTGCAGGCGGGCCTGCTTTCTCTGGTCATCACGCTAATGGGTTTCTTCGGCGGTCTGGTGATGTCGGCTATCAAGCGCGACCGAGGCGTGAAGGATTGGGGCAATCTCATCGAGGGTCACGGCGGATTGATCGACCGGCTCGATTCCGTGGTGTTTTCGGCGCCGATCTTCTTTCATCTTGTCCGCTACTGGTGGTCGCTGACATGAGTGGTTGGGTCGCACGGCTTGGACGCAGCAGCACCGTTCATGTGACCTTCGCCTTTCTCGCCATGGGAGGCTGGGCGCTGTTTGCCAATCGCGTCCATCCGCTGCCGCGCATGCTGCTTGCCGGCGTCGTTCAGGGCGCGCTGTCTGCCTGCCTCACTTTGTACTTGAAATCGGCGGTCGAACGATTTTCGAAGCGCTTCAAAGGCTCTGCCGCATTCGTTGCGCCGCCTCTCATCGCCTGCCTCGGTTCTGCAAGCATTCTCATCGCCATCCACGCACTCGCCGCAACACCCGAAATATTTAGGACCGTTGCGGTGCCGCTTGCCGTCTCCACAAGCTATGCGGCGATTTACAACTATTCTCTTTTGACCGGAAAAGGTAAGTGATGACGGACACTGAAGATCGCCGGCCGTTGAACAGCCGGAACAGCTGGTGGGCAAAGGCGATCGCGCAGAAGATCGCGGCGAGATCCGTCACGCCGAACCAGATATCGCAGGCAAGCATCGCCGCCGCCTTCATCGCCGGTCTCCTGTTCTTCGTCGCCGGACGCGACGCTAGCTATTCGCGCATGGTCCTTCTCGCTCTTGCGGCGTTTTTTTGCCAGGTGAGGCTTCTGTGCAATCTCTTTGACGGCATGGTGGCAGTCGAAGGGGGCAAGGCAGAAGCCGACGGGCCGTTCTGGAACGAATTTCCAGATCGCGCCGCCGACATGCTGATTTTTGCCGGCATCGGTCTTGGCATCGGCCATCCCGGCCTTGGCTGGGCGGCTGCAGCATTCGCAGTTCTGACCGCCTATGTGCGCGAGCTTGGCCGGGCCACGGGCCACGGCAGTGATTTTTCAGGCCCGATGGCCAAGCAGCACCGCATGGCGGTCGTCACCGTGGCTGCTGTCGTTTCGATCGGCGAACCTTACTGGGATCTGCATAACCATGTCCTTTGGCTCGGGCTTTGGATCGTGCTTCTCGGTGCCGCCGCAACTGCAGTCCGACGCAGCTTGCGCTTGATCCGGTCGATGAAAACTCCGCTCTGACAAGGGCTGCGCCGTGGGCGGCAGTTGCCGCGGCTTCAAAATTGTCATCCGTACAATTCCACTCTTGCGGCGTGCCAGGGGCTCCTTCATCACTAGGCGATCGAGCCGGAGATCCGTCATGCCCGAACTTGCAAGTCTGCTTGCCTTTGCCCTTATCGCTCTCGGCATGGTGCTGACGCCCGGGCCGAACATGATCTATCTCGTATCGCGCTCGATATGCCAGGGACAGGCGGCCGGATTGATCTCGCTTGGCGGTGTGGCACTCGGTTTCGTCGTCTACATGCTGTCGGCAGCGCTCGGGATTACCGCATTGGTCTTCGCCGTGCCACTCGCTTATGATGCGCTTCGGTTGGCAGGCGCCGCCTATCTTGCCTGGCTTGCCTGGAATGCATTAAAGCCCGGCGGCCGCTCGGCCTTTCACGTTCGCGACCTTCCGCGCGATACCAATCGCAAGCTCTTCGCCATGGGCTTCGTCACCAGCTTGCTCAACCCGAAGATCGCCATGCTTTATCTCTCACTGCTGCCGCAATTCGTGAACCCGCAGGTCGGCAGCGTCTTTGTGCAATCGATCGCGTTCGGCTTTACGCAGATCGCGATCAGCGTCAGCGTCAACGCACTCATTGCACTCTATTCGGGGTCCAGCGCCCTTTTTATGGGCGAACGGC
>NZ_JABEPH010000488.1:0-3506 GCF_013004495.1 Rhizobium sp. SEMIA 4085 | reverse complement strand
TCTTTTGGTGCAAGGCGAGGTGCACCCCCCAGTTCTCCCCTGGGTCGCGCGTCGGCAGCGGCAGAGGGGGATAAGGGATAGGACCAGGCGATCGACGTGCGCCTGAAGTCGCGGTCCGATCAGCAGGATGGCGGGAATGACGATTAGGTACCCGATGCTCCACGAGCGCAGCCATGTCAGGACGAATCCTTTTGAAAAGCCGAGGTTGAGCGCAAGAAGGACGAAGGAGATAATTCCGGTTGTGATGATACCCATCGACAGGGCAAAGGCGATCTTCCGTTTCAATTGCGTGTTCATGTTCTTCTTCCTTTGAAGGTTCAAAGCCTCGATATGACCGCCTTGCGCTGATCGAACCGGGCAGTCACGACCTGTTGATGATCGGCGCCGAGGATCGAGCATTGCCACCCGGGGCGGTAGAGCAAGAATGCGAGAGGCAACCTCTTGAATCCGGCAAGTCCCAAACGGTGGCAACGACTACATCTGTCGCGAACTCACCCCAAGGCCCTCTTCACCCGGCGTCCTGCGCGATCGGCTTGTTATATGCCGACCGCCTTGCTCGCCGCGGATATGACCTCGTGTTGCTCGCAAAAAACCCTGACCGGCCAATCGCGCCCTTGCGAGCATTTTGCAAGCTGAGACCGATGTGGCGGTCGAGGTTGTTGCTGTCGACCTTTCGACGGACCAAGGCCTCCAAGGCGTGGAGGCTAGGTTCGTGGAGGAGAAGGGCTTTGACCTTGTCGTCAATCTCGACTTGCCAGCTGGCAAACCGCTTCCGGAAGACCGGGTGCTCAATCTCGATCGCCTGATCGGAATGAACGTTAAGGCATATGCACGCCCCGCAGCAGTGGCCGCACATAGCACATCAAAACGTCTATGTTCAGCGCGTTCTGACCGGCGCGGTGCGTACCGATTTCTGGCGGTTTCCCGCCTGCGTGCCTGAAGCAATACCCGCAATGATGACGGCTGCCGATCTCGTCGATGCCGCGATGGTCGGTTTCGACCGTCGCGAGGCGATCACCATCCCCTCGCTGGTAAAGACCGGCCGCTGGGCGAGTTATGAGCACGCACGCAAGGCACTGCTTGACGACCTCATGAACAGTGAGCCGGCACCTCGGTATCAGCGCCAACGCTGATCAAGTCTGTCAAACGAGAGGCTGGCTCTCATTTTTGCTCGCTACCGGGCCAACTTTGGCGAGCTCATATTCGTACCCATCGCAGTCCACAAATCGCAACTGACGCTCGGCTGTGTCCACGACAACCCGAAAGGAAATGCCATGCAGGAAACGTTAGGAATCGCCGTCATTACCGGCGCATCGGGCGGCATTGGCGCCCTTTATGCGGATCGACTTGCCCGCCAGGGCTATGACTTGATGCTCGTCGCGCGAAACGGCGAGCGGCTGCAACGAGTAGCGGCTGCCATCCGCGAACGGACGGGCCGCACCGTTTTGACCGTCACTGCCGACCTCACGAAAACGGACGACGTCGCCCGGGTCGCAACGCTGATCACTGACGACCCGCGGATCACGATGCTGGTCAACAATGCCGGTGTCGGGGCGGCCGCCTCGCTCATCCAGTCCGACGTCGACGCCATGAGCGCGATGATTGCGCTCAATGTCGATGCGCTGATGCGCCTCACTTACGCAGCCGTCCCTGGGTTTGTCGAGCGGGACCGGGGGACGATCATCAACATTGCTTCGATCGTGGCGGTCGCGCCGGAAA
The DNA here is from genome assembly GCF_013004495.1 of Rhizobium sp. SEMIA 4085. Classification (NCBI taxonomy): domain Bacteria; kingdom Pseudomonadati; phylum Pseudomonadota; class Alphaproteobacteria; order Hyphomicrobiales; family Rhizobiaceae; genus Rhizobium; species Rhizobium sp. SEMIA 4085. Next base: position 1,787 of record NZ_JABEPH010000488.1, on the reverse strand, counting down.
GATTGAACGGCGTCTACGGCGGCACGAAGGCCTTTGTTCTCTCCTTCAGCCAGAGCCTGCGCCAGGAACTGGCCGACAGCAACGTCCACGTACAGGTCGTTCTCCCAGGTGCCACTGCGACTGACTTCTGGGATGTCGCGGGGCTTCCGGTTCAGCACTTGCCGCAAGAAATGGTCATGCCGGCTCAAGACCTGGTCGACGCTGCCCTACTGGGGCTTTCGCGCAAGGAGTTCGTCACCATCCCGAGCCTTCACGATGCCGGCCAATGGGATGCCTTCGACGGCGCCCGGCAGGCCATGGCGGGAAATCTGTCCACCAACAAGCCAGCAGCCCGCTATCAGGCCGGCTGACATCCGATCAGGACCAAATGAAATGTCGAAAGTCGTCTACACGGGTAAAACCCACACCACCGGCGGGCGCGACGGCGCCTCGCGCAGCTTAGACGGGCGTCTTGACATCAAGCTGTCGCCACCCGGATCGACGGGCGCTGGCGCCAATCCCGAGCAGCTCTTTGCGGCGGGCTGGTCCGCATGTTTCCTCGGCGCGGTCGCAAGCGCCACCTCCGCCTGCCTGCCGATGCCTCGATCAATACCGAAGTCGACCTTGTCTTGAGTGATATGGCTATCTGCTACGCGCGCGGCTGAGTGTGAGCCTGCCGGGAAGCGCGCCTGAACTGGCGACCATCCTTGTCGAACGGGCGCACCAGCTTTGCCCTTACTCGAAGGCCACCGCAGCAACATCGAAGTCGAGCTCAGCGTGGCTTGATCCGCATCTCGGTTATTTCCTTCAACCAGACATCGCGCCGGCGATCGGAAATCTCCGGTCTCGACCGGCGCGGTTATCATAGGATGATATTTGTCATGATCACGACCGTTAGAGCCCTCGGCCTTGCTGCAATCGCTCTTCTGACTGTAGCGACCGCGATTGCCCAAGCCCAAACGCCAGGCAGCGTCCAGACTCAGTTTTTACCTATCAAGGATGAGCCCGAGCCGAAACTACTTGTCGATCAGCCCCTTGCAGAACCACTCACCACGCGAGGGGTGGCCATTATTCCGTATCGGACGGAGAATTTTCGCATCCTGCCGATTTTCGGTCCCGGCGCAAGCGACGTATCGCCACGGGTGGGCCACCTGCACGTCAACGTCGACGATCTTCCGTGGCGCTGGGCGGATGCAGGCGGCACGGGTGCAATTGTTCTGACGGGCCTGCCGGCTGGCAAACATAAGGTACTGATCGAAATTGTCACGCCTGAACACCGTGTGATTGGCGGCCAGACTGCCTCGTTCACGGTTCCGGCCATCCATGGTCAGCATCATTAGAAAGGGCATCGCTTCCTTGGGATCGGTGAACGCGCAAAGCCTTGTGGAAATAGTGCCTGATCATTGCTGCCGGCCAGCGCGCCATGGGTCGGTCCCACACCTCCAACGTCATCCCGCCCGGCTGGGAGGCTCCTCCCCCACTTTGCAGGCAAAACGGTCCAGGGCAACTTGCATGACTGTCAGCCTGCATGCTTGAAGAACTCGATAAAGGCGCGCAGTGCTGGGCGCATCTGACGCCGGCTTGGGTAATAAAGATAGACACCGGGAAACGGCGCGCACCAATCGGCAAGAATCCAACGCAGCCGCCCTTCTTCAACGGCGGCGTTCGCCATGTTTTCTAGCAGGAACGCGATGCCGGCGCCGTCTAGCGCGGCCTCGATCACCAGCCGGTCGTCGCCTAGAATAAGCGGGCCATCGACATCAAGGACCAGCTCTTCGCCATCTTTTTCGAATTCCCATCTATAGACC
>NZ_JABEPH010000047.1:0-23419 GCF_013004495.1 Rhizobium sp. SEMIA 4085 | reverse complement strand
GCCGAACTCTATAGCCTCGACATCGTTGCCGAAAATGTCGAGGACACCGAGAGCAATGTTACGCGCTTCGTCGTGCTCTCGCGCGACGAGGAATGGGCAAACCGCAGTTCCGAGGAAGAAAAGATCGTCACGACCTTCGTCTTCAACGTCCGCAACATTCCGGCCGCGCTCTATAAGGCTCTCGGTGGTTTCGCGACGAACAACATCAACATGACGAAGCTCGAAAGCTATCAGCTGGGTGGCAAATTCGTAGCGACGCAGTTTTACGCCGATATCGAAGGCCATCCGAACGATGCCCATGTCCGCCGGGCTTTGGAAGAGTTGCGGTTCTTTTCAGAAAATGTCCGCATTCTCGGGGTCTACAGGGGCCACCCGATGCGCGGCCAACTGCACAAGTGACGGAGGGCGCCGACGGCGCCCTCCTGCTCATTCATTTGTCGGGTTCGCAGACGCGCAACCGGTGGCCGTCCGGATCGAGCGCGACAAAGGTCGGGCCGAAATCGAGATCGGTCAGCTCCTGAGCAATCGGCAGACCGCGCTTTCGCCAATCCTCGTATTGCTTGGCAACGGCATTTTCGCCAGCCACCATGAAGGCGACCTCGCCGCGATTGCCGATCGCGGAAGGTTGCGGCTCGACCGTGCTGCGTCGCCACAGGCCGAGCGTGAAGCCGCCGTCGAGCGGGAACGCGACGAAATTCGGTGCGGCAACCCCGGGTTCGCGGCCGAGCAGATCCTTGTAAAAGATCGCACTTTCGGCAGGATCCTTGACGTAAAGAATGATGAGGTTCGGGCTGGTCATATCGGTGTCTCTCGTATCTGGAAGAGGTGGTGCAGGTTTAGCGCTTGCCGGCGACTAACGACGGCAAGCGCGAAAGCCGCCGCTGGTGCGGCGGCGCTACGTCGATGAGACGGTCCAGTGAATTCAGTTGCTCTCGTGGTGTGGGTGGTTCCAGTCTAAGAACCCGATATCGCGCTTCATATAGTCGGACATCGCATCGAGATCGAGCTGAGGATAGCGGCTCCGCACCATCTTGCGCGATGCGTTCAGCATCATTCGCAGCATCAGAGATTGGGGGTATCTCGCTTGCGTGGTCGTGTCCTCGACAGCGCGATTTCCGCATGTGGATCGGGTGAGGTTCAAGCTCGTCATCATCGGTCCTCCAGTTTGGGATTGTCCCGATAATAGCGCTGCCCACTGTCAGTTTATGGCAGTAGCGTCGAGGCTAAGACGAAATTTCCTGCTGGTCCCGCCACTCCTTGAGAAGCACTGCGCGGCGGCGCGGATAGCGTACGTCTTGGGGTCTCATTTCGACGATCCGGTCGGTGCGGAAATGGCGGTAATCCTGCCGCAGTTCGCACCACGCCACCACGACGCGGACCTGCTCGAAGTAGCTGAGCGCAAAGGGCCAGATATTGCGAACGGAAACGGTTCCGCTTTCGTCGGAATAGGTCAGCTTGAGGATCCGTTCGCTGCGGATCGCCTTGCGAATGGCGTCAAGATCCGCCTTGTCGGCAACGGGCGGACGCAGGTGAACGAGAAGCGTCGAGGTCTCGATTTCATCGCGCATTTCGTGTGGCAGGACATCGGCAATCTTGGCCAGTGCATCGGCCCCGGCAGCAGCAAGACGCGGATCGGCGGCGCGGGCGACCCAGCGCGAACCTAGGACCAATGCCTCGATCTCGTCCTGCGAAAACATCATCGGCGGCAGCATGAAGCCGGGCTTCAAGACGTAGCCGATGCCGGGTTCGCCCTCGATCAGAGCCCCCTGTCCCTGGAGGCTGGCGATATCGCGATAGAGCGTGCGGATGCTGACACCTGTTTCCGTAGCCAGGACGGCACCGCTCACCGGCCGTCGGTAGCGCCGCAACGTCTGAAGCAGGGTCAGAAGGCGTTCCGAGCGCGCCATCACATCAGCCTATTGCTTTTTCCACTCCACCCAATCGCGCATCAGGCGGTGCGCGATAGCGCCTTTGGGCGGCGAAGCCTGGCCGTTGGCGCCGGGGCGTTCGAGCATTTCAAGTGTTTCCTCGCGGGTGAACCAGCGGCAATCTTCCAGTTCCGATTCGTCGCGGTGGACCTCTGTTGACTTCGCCTCGGCATAGCAGCCGATCATCAGCGTATGCGGCATCGGCCAGGGCTGCGACGCGTGATAGCGAATCCGGCCGGTCTTGATACCGGATTCCTCCAGCGTCTCGCGGCGCACGGCATTTTCGATCGTTTCGCCGGGCTCGACGAAGCCGGCGAGGCAGGAATACATGCCCGGCGTAAAATGGTGGCTGCGGCCGAGCAGGCAAAGGTCGCGCTGTTCATCGATCGTCAGCATGATGACCACCGGGTCGGTGCGCGGGAAGATCATGTGTTCGCAGGCCGTGCACACCCGCTTGTAGCCGCCGATACGCATCTCCATCGTGCTACCGCAGCGGCCGCAGAAGCGGTTGTCGCCGTTCCAGCGGATGAGGCTTGCGGCCTGGGCGAATTCGCCAAGCAGAACGTCATCGACGAGCTGGTCGCGGTAGAGGGTCCGGCCGTCGGCGGGCTTGTAGTGGCTTTCAAGCTCCTCGGCCGGAATGCCGACTGGAACGGCAAGCCGCGGTTCGCCCGTCTTGCGGTAACCGAGCAGGATCGTCTCGTCCCAATGTGGCTGCAGTTCCTGTAGTTCGTAGCGGGCAAACAGCGGATCGAGCACTTGTCCATCATGCTTCAGGACAAGCTTGTCCTTGGCGAAGGCGAAGATATGCGTGCCGTCCTTCGCGAGTGCATTTTCGACGGCCTGCTCGTCGCGATGTTCGGAATCGCGGTTGAGGTCGTTTGCGGCAAAGGCGGTGAGATTGCTGGGCTCCGGATGTGGGACATCCGAATCGAAAAGCGATCGGTTCATGATGAAAGGGCTTCCCGCAACTTCGCTATGAATTCATCTCTCTTGCCCGCTTCGTAGGGCTCGGCCTTACCGAAGCTCCAGACGGGGCCTGGCCAGTTGGCATCGCCTTCGAAGCGGGCAATGACATGAACATGAAGCTGACGGACGATATTGCCAAGGGCCCCGATGTTGATTTTTGTGGCACCGGTGATCTTCTTCAGCGCAGCCGCGGTCATTTCCGTTTCGAAGGTGAGAAGCACCTGATCGAGCGGCGTGAGTTCGAAGATCTCCGTCATGTTGGCCCTGCGTGGCACCAGGATCAGCCAGGGCCAGCGGGCGTCCTTCGATAATCGGAGATCACACAGACCCGTCTGCATGACGCTGTCGCTATCGCTCTCCAGCCGACGGTCGAGAATGAAATCGTCCAACAGGCATTCCTCCATATTTTTCCTATGATTAGCAGTTTTTTTTGAGCTTGGCTTGCTTTTGATGGCGATATTGCCGATATGTGCATCCGGGAGGTTGGTGGTGGACGAGCCACTCGCCAACCGGGTCAGGTCCGGAAGGAAGCAGCCCTAACGAGCCCGGCACGGGTCATCGTGCCAGCCTCCCACCCTTCTCTCTTCCAAATGCCCGGCGTTCCGGGCGATAAGCAGGGCGATGAGCGAAACCGAGCGACAGTCACAAGATGCCGCCTCGACGGGCACCGGGTACCGGGTGCTGGCACGCAAATACCGCCCCAAGGATTTCACGGATCTCATGGTCGGCCAGGAGCCGATGGTCCGCACGCTGACCAACGCTTTCGAGACCGGCCGCATTGCGCAGGCCTACATGCTGACCGGCGTCCGTGGCGTGGGCAAGACGACGACAGCCCGTATTCTGGCGCGCGCGCTGAATTACAAGACGCCCGAGATCGACAAGCCGACGATCGATCTGCGCGTGCCGGGCGAGCATTGCCAGGCGATCATGGAAGGCCGCCATGTCGACGTGATCGAAATGGACGCCGCCTCCCATACCGGTATCGACGATATCCGTGAAATCATCGAGCAGGTACGCTATCGGCCGGTGTCTGCGCGCTACAAGGTTTATATCATCGATGAAGTACACATGCTTTCGACGCAGGCCTTCAACGGCTTGCTGAAGACGCTCGAAGAGCCGCCGGAGCACGTGAAGTTCATTTTTGCGACCACCGAAATCCGCAAGGTTCCGATTACCGTTCTCTCGCGCTGCCAGCGCTTCGACCTCCGCCGCATCAGCGCGGCAGATCTCGTCGCCTTGTTTACAACCATCGCAGCGAAGGAAGGCATCGATGCGGAGCCGGATGCGCTGGCGATGATCGCGCGCGCCGCCGAAGGCTCGGCACGTGACGGCCTTTCGCTGCTTGACCAGGCAATCGCCCATGGTAGCGGTGTAGTCCAGGCGGAAGCGGTGCGCGGCATGCTGGGCCTTGCCGATCGTGCTCGCATCGTCGATCTCTTCGAGCATGTTGCCAGAGGCGATGTCGCCGCAGCGCTTGCCGAATTTCAGGCGCAGTACGAGGCGGGCGCAAATCCCGTCGTCGTTTTGACCGACCTTGCCGATTTCACCCATCTCGTTACCCGGCTGAAATATGTGCCGGACGCTGCTAATGACCCGTCGCTCAGCGAAGTCGAGCGAACCAGGGCTTCTGAGTTCGCTCAAGGGATTGCGGTAACGACGCTGTCGCGGATCTGGCAGATGTTGTTGAAGGGCATTCCGGAAACCGAAAGCTCTTCGCGCACGGCCGGTGCGGCGGAAATGGTGCTGATACGGCTGGCACATGCAGCGCATCTGCCGTCGCCCGAAGATGCCGCGCGTCGCCTTGCCGAACTCTCCGAAAACGGCAGCGGTTCGCGTCCTTCGCCCACGACGTCGGGTAACGGTAGCGGCAATGGTGTCCGTGTACCATATCAGTCGGCGGTAGCCGTACGCGCGACGGAGAGCACGCCGAGGCCGCAGCCTTCAGGGGGACCGGCCATGTTGCGTGCCGTACCCGATCCCGATCCGCAGCTGATGAGCACGGCAGGCCGCATCGAGACGAAGCCAGCGGAAGCGCCCAAGCCGCTCGTTCATGTCAATTCGATCGCCGATATCGTTAATCTCGCTGCGGAAAAGCGCGATCCGAAGCTGAAAGCACTCGTGCGCAATTTCGTGCGGCCGGTGAAGATCGAGACAGGCCGTCTCGATGTTAACCTTACCGACGGGGCGCCGGCGACACTGCTCAACGAGCTTGCCGTCAAGTTGAAGGAATGGACCGGCATACACTGGATCGTCAGCCTCAGCCGCGAGGCCGGCGACCCGACGATGGTCGAGGCAGAAGCCAAGGCCAAGGAGCAGCAGGTGAGCGACGCCCGGCAGGATCCGGATGTGGCGGCAATCCTGGCGCAGTTCCCCGGCGCAAAGATCATCGACGTGCGGGTAAGGGCACCCGAACCGGAGGAGGAAGGCGAGGTAAAACCGCCTGCAGTCGCCGAATCCGAGGAGGGTGACATTCTGCCCGGCGACGACATAGAATTCTGAAGTTGAAGAAGGAACCAGACGATGCGCGACCTCATGGGCATGATGGGCAAAGTCAAGGAAATGCAGGCCAAGATGGAGCAGATGCAGGCGGAAATAGCCGAGCTCCAGGCTGAAGGAAAGGCGGGCGGCGGTCTCGTGACCGTTGTCATGAACGGCAAGGGCGAACTGAAGAGCCTGAAGATCGACCCGTCGCTCTTCAAGGAAGACGATGTCGAGATCCTCGAGGATCTGATCGTCGCCGCCCACAAGGATGCCAAGGACAAGGCGGAAGCCGCTGCAGCCGAAAAGACGAAGGCGCTGACCGCCGGCCTGCCAATCCCGCCCGGCTTCAAGATGCCGTTCTGAGCTTTGCAGCGATCTACGCGGGAAGAGAGCGCCGATGACGCTGACCAGTCTCCTTGTTTTTGCCGGCGCTCTCTTCATGGCCGCCGGCTCGCCGGGGCCGAGCGTTGCGGCGCTTGTCGCGCGCGTATTGTCGAAGGGCACCCGTGATGTTTTGCCATTCCTCGCCGCCATGTGGATTGGCGAAGCGATCTGGCTGACCTGTGCGGTGGCTGGCCTTGCCGCCGTTGCCGAAACCTTCCATTTGGCCTTTGTCGCCATCAAGTGGCTCGGTGTCTGCTATCTGCTCTATCTCGCCTGGAAGATGTGGTTCGCCTCGCAAGATCAGAACGAGGAAAAGCTGCCTGAAGCGCAATCCGCTGCAAAGCTCTTCTTTGCGGGCATGACGGTGACGCTCGGCAATCCTAAGATCATGATGTTCTACGTCGCCCTGCTGCCTTCGATCATCGATATCCAGTCGGTGTCCATTGTTGGCTGGACAGAACTCGTCGCGACCATGTTCGTTGTCCTGATTCTGATCGACGTCAGCTGGGCACTGCTTGCCTCAAAAGCCCGCGGCTTCCTGAAAAGCCGCCGTGCGATCAGGATCGCAAACCGTGCCAGCGCCGGAACCATGGCCGGTGCCGCCGTCGCGATCGCGATGCGCTGAGTCACGTCTGTGCGAAAATTCCGAACATCGCCTTCGTCAACGAGTAGCGGACTGTCGAATCCGGTCAGTCGCAACAGGTCGCGACCAACGGCTTTGACGGTTCGCCGCGCAGCACGAGCGATGTCGTGGCCGCGCCGTGCCGCGCAATGGGTCGACGACGGTTTCAAGATCCAACGGCGAGAGCTTGAAGCAGTCCTCTCCCGTCAGCCGCAGCATCTCGTGCGTGGTTGGCAGCCTGATGAGCGCCGTCATTGCAAGTCCGAGAGCTGGGCTTCCAGAAGGTGGCGCAGCTTGTAGTGGATGGGCGCGGCGAGATACCGCGCACGGTCCTCGGCGGAAAGCAGCTTGCCGAATGTTGCGAGCATCTCGGGCATCGTCACCTTCTGGCCTCCGTAAGGCACGTATTCGACGGGCATTCCGGCCTCCGCCACCCCACCGGTGATAACCCGGCAATAGATGCCGGGGCGGCAGGCCTTGGTGTAGCGCTTCACGAATTTCGGATCTGCCATCTTTGCGGCGAAAGTCGCGCACGGGATACGCGCCGACGTCGCCTCGAGAACGAGCTCGCCCGTTATCAAGCGATCGCCAACTGAAACTACGCGGTTGTCGAGGCCGTCGATCACAAGATTTTCGCCGAACGTGCCGGGCTCGATCGGGCGCCCGAGCTCTCCCGCCCACCAGTCGAGTGTCAGCGATCCTTCGAGATAAACGGCCTGATCGACACCGCCGTGATGCTTGCGGTTGCAAATGGCGTCGCCGACGAGACCTTCGGAGTCGATGATCACAGCGCCGTTGACGGCATGCTTGTAGATACCCGTCTTGTATTTCTTGCCGGGCAGCCGCTCGGGATTGGCGGTGCAGACGGCACGTATTTTCATCATATGGTCGGTTCTTTCCGCGATTCCGTTTTGGCAACATATGGGCTAAGAACGGCACATGACAAAGCGAGTCACCGGCCCCGAAATCGAAAAACTCATCCAGCTTCTGGCGAAGGTGCCGGGCCTCGGGCCTCGCTCGGCCCGGCGCGCGGCGCTGCACCTGATCAAGAAGAAGGACCAACTGCTCGGCCCGTTGTCGACCGCGATGGGTGAGGCCTATGACAAGGTGAAGGTCTGCTCGCGCTGCGGCAATGTCGATACCGTCGATCCCTGCACTGTATGCACCGACGAGCGCCGCGACCACTCCGTCATCATCGTTGTCGAGGATGTTTCCGACCTCTGGGCATTGGAACGCGCCGCAGCGATGAACGCAGCATATCATGTACTCGGCGGCACGCTTTCGCCGCTCGATGGCATCGGGCCGGATGACCTGAACATTCGCGGGCTGATCGATCGCATCGGGGAAGGCGGCATTCGCGAACTCATCATCGCCGTTAACGCGACTGTCGAGGGCCAGACCACAGCGCACTATATAACGGACCAGCTGACGGGATTGGACGTGAAGATCACGCGGTTGGCGCATGGCGTGCCGGTCGGCGGTGAACTCGACTACCTCGACGAAGGCACACTGGCTGCCGCCTTGAGGGCAAGGACTGCGATCTGAGGAGGCAAAATGCGAGACGACACCCCCCTCTACCACTTTGTGACATCCCCGCTACGGAGGGGGAGATCAGATGGAGCTCGGCGAGGGCGCTTCCTGCCGATCTTCCCCATTGTCGGAGAGACGCCCAGTCGGGGGGAGCGGGGCAGCATTTGCCGTTGGGCCATTGCTTTGGTATGTTTTTTCGCTCTCCTCCCTCTTCCTGCGCTTGCCCAGAACAGGCCGGCGGTGGAAAGACAATTCCAGCAATGGATCATCAGCGATCTTGGCCCTGATGCGAAGAAGGCCGGCATTTCAGAAAAGACGCTGCAGGCCGCATTCAAGGGTATCGCACTCAACTGGAGTCTTCCCGATCTTGCACCTCCCGGATTCCCGCCGGCGAAAGAGCGCAAGCAGACGCAGGCGGAGTTTTCCTCGCCCGGTCCGTATTTCAACGAGGACCGGCTGAAGAAGCTGGCGGCAACCGGACGCGGTTTTGCCTCGCAATATGCCTCGACGCTGAAGCGCATCGAAAAGACCTATGGCGTGCCGGGCGCGATCGTACTGGCGATCTGGGGCCGGGAGACGGGTTTCGGCGCGGCGAAGATCCCGAATTCGGCGATCGAGGTTTTGGCGACCAAGGCCTTCATGTCGACTCGCAAGGAAATGTTCCGGGCCGAGCTGATCGCGGCGCTTCACATTCTCGATGTCGGTGACGTGACACCGGCCGGCTTCAGGAGCTCGTGGGCGGGAGCGCTCGGCCAGCCGCAATTCATGCCGACCAGCTATCTGAAATATGCGGTCGACTTCGATGAGGACGGGCACCGCAATATCTGGACGTCCGTACCGGATACACTGGCATCCATAGCCAACTATCTCGTTAAGAAAGGCTGGCAGCGAAATCGTGACTGGGGCTTCGAGGTGACGATCCCGGCGGCGGTTTCCTGTGCACAGGAGGGACCGGATATCGCACAGCCGCTTTCGCACTGGGCTTCGCTTGGCATCAATCGCAAGTCCGGCAAGGGCTTTCCATCCGGCGAAATGAAGGCTGCGGGTATGATGCTTGTGCCGGCTGGCCGGGATGGGCCGGAATTCATCGTCACGCCGAACTTCTACATCATCAAGGAATACAACAACTCCGATCTCTACGCGCTCTATATCGGCAACCTCGCCGACCGGATCGCTTATGGCTCCGGCGCCTTTCAAGGTGCTTGGGGCGATGTCGGCAAAATGCTGCGATCCGATGTGGCGGCAATGCAAAAAGCACTGGAACGCCAAGGCTACGACGTCGGCGGATCGGACGGCTTGCCGGGCTACAAGACCCGCCGTTCGATCGGACAGTGGCAGGAAAAAAATGGAATGCAACCGACCTGTTTTCCCGACGCATCGATGAAGGGCAAGCTGAAGTAACCGTCCTATAGGCTACGCTTCAGACCTTCGTGGCTCGCAGTAAAGCCGAGCTTTTCATAGAAGCGGATGGAATCCGCCCGGGATTTGTCCGAGGTGAGCTGCACGAGCTTGCAGCCGCGCGCACGGCATGTCTCTACCGCCCATTCGATGAATTCAGTCCCCAGTCCGGTGCCGCGCGCTTCCCTTGCAATCCTTACGCTCTCGATCTGCCCGCGCCACGTGCCGGTGCGCGACAGTCCGGGAATGAATGAGAGCTGCAAACAGCCTACGACGTGATGCTTTTGATCCACGGCAACCGCCAGCAGTTGGTTTTTATCCGCGTCGATTGCGGCAAAGGCTGTCTGGTAGCGCCCATCGACGGGATTGGCGACGACCTCTCTGCCTTGGCCGATATCGTCGTCGGCAAGCAGCCGGATGATGTCGATAAGGTCGCTTTCGCGGGCTTTTCGGAATGTGTGGATCATCGCATTGCCTCAGTGGTGAAGATCGATCGGCGCCTTGTGGAACACATCGTCGGATGGCGGGATGGTCTGGCGCTCAATCATGCGGTGAACATGCGGCGCTGCCGTGCCGCGGTGGAGGGCGCGCAGGCGATCGGCGTTTTCCGCATCGGCCTGCGTGCGGCGCTGGTTGTGGCGGATGTACTCCACCCAGGTCGGCGTGTGATAGGTTTCGGTCCAGGTACCGGGATTTTCGAGGTCGCGCATCAGTGCCCAGTTGCGTGCGCCGTCGCGGATGCGGATGCGCCGCCGTTCACCCATCAGCGTCAGGAATTCGGGCAGGTCGCTATCGCCGATCTGATAATCGACCTGAATGACGATCGGCCCGCTGCGGGGCGTGATGTCGAGCCCAAGCGCGGGCTCGATGAAGCGGTTGAGCGGGTCGAGATTAAGCGAGGCAAAGGCCGGCATCGAGAAGCGAAAGCCGATAACGATACCGATCAGCATCACCGCGGCTGAGCCATAAAGCGCATTCGAAACGCCGAAGCGATCGGCGGCCACACCCCAAAGCCAGCTGCCGCCAGCAATGCCGCCGAAGGTGACCGTCTGATAAAGCGACAGCGCCCGGCCGACGACCCAGCGCGGCGTCGAAAGCTGTACGATCGTGTTGAACAGCGAAAGCGCGAGTACCCAGCACGCGCCGGAAACGAGCAGTCCCGCCGAGGTGAGCACGGCAAGCGGGCTCGACGCGGCAATCACCATGCTGATGGCAAAACCGGCAAAGGCGTAGCGGATGATGGTCTCGCTGCTGAACATCTCGCGCAGCCGCGCATTGAGCGCCCCGCCGCCGATTGCGCCGATGCCGAAGGAGCCGAGCATGAAGCCGTAGGTCAGTGGCCCGCCGGCGACGAGATCGATTGCGACAATCGGCAGAAGCGCGAGCACCGAGCTCGCGCCCACGCCGAAGATCAAGCCGCGGATAAGTACCTTTTCAAGGTTGGGCGACATCGAGACATATCGAAGACCGGCGGAGATCGCACTCCCGAGGCTTTCCCGCGGAAGGCTGGAAGCGGGCAGCGATGGCTTCCAGCGCGTGAGTGCATAGATGAGCGCAAAATAGCTGACCGTATTCACCATAAAGGCAGCGGCGGCACCCGCCGTCGCGACAATGACGCCGCCGATGGCGGGGCCGACGCTGCGGGTCATGTTGAAGCCCATACTGTTCAGCGTCACCGCGTTCGGCAGGTCTGCACGCGGCACCATATCGCCGACGGAGGCCTGCCAGGAGGGGTTGTTGAGCGCCGTGCCGCAGCCGATCAGGAAGGTGAAGAACAGGAGCAGCCAGGGCGTGATCCAGCCGAGCAGGGCACAGGCGGTGAGGATCGTCGAGACTGCAAGCATGAGGAATTGCGCCGTCAGCATCACCTGTCGCCGGTCGAAATTGTCGGCGAGCGCGCCCGAGATGAGCGAGAACAGCATTATGGGAAGTGCTGTCGAGGTCTGGACCAGCGCCACCATGTCCTCGGAAGCGGTGAGGGTCGTCATCATCCACGCTGCCCCTACCGCCTGGATCAACCCGCCGAAATTCGAGGCGAGGCTTGCGAACCAGATTGTGCGGTAGGTTTCATGCTTCAGCGGCGCCAGCGTTGATGAATTGGATGGCACGATTCCTCCCGCTTGCTAAATTTCCCTCGGCTCCAATATATGATGAAGCTCGACCGTGGCTAGGCGCGATTGCGCCTCCGCGGCGCATTTGAGCCCAGAGCTTGCAATTTCCTAAAAACAGGCCTATATGCCACTCAAATTCTTGATCGTGCGATGAAGAGTGGGCCGCAAGGACCCGCTCTTTTTTATTAGCGCGATCGTCTAAATGCATGAAAATTGCGAGGAGCGCATCGCTTGTCGGATCCGACGAACGCAGACAATGAACTTGAGCCACGGTTGATTACCGAAACCGGGCTGGACCAGCGCCTTGCCGACATCATCGAACCCGTGCTCGTCGGCATGGGCTTCCGCCTGACCCGCGTGCGCATGCTCAACCAGAACGGCGCTACGCTGCAGATCATGGCAGAGCGCAACAATGGCACAATGAGCGTCGAAGACTGCGAAGAGGTCTCGATGGCCATTTCTCCGGTTCTTGATGTGGAAGATCCGATCGATCGGGAGTATCATCTGGAGGTGTCTTCGCCCGGTATCGACCGTCCTATGGTGCGGAAATCCGATTTCACCCGTTGGCAAGGGCACCTTGTGAAGTGCGAAACGTCGATCATGATCGGCAACCGCAAGCGCTTTCGCGGAAAGATCATCGAAGCGGACGCGGATGGTTTCACGCTCGAACGTGACCAGGTTGCCGATGGCGAAGAGCAGAAGGTCACCATTCCCTTCACGGCGCTTAGCGATGCGAAGCTCATTCTGACCGACGATCTGATTCGCGATGCGCTGCGCGCCGATAAGGCCGCGAAAGCGCAGGCAGCGAACCAGAACGAGGCGGGCGACGAAGAATAACCGATCAACTACGGCTCCAGGGACGGGAACCCGCAAGGCCAAGACGGAGAGATAAGACAATGGCAGTTAGTGCGAACCGGCTCGAACTTCTGCAGATCGCAGATGCAGTGGCGCGCGAAAAGGTCATCGACCGTGAAATCGTGCTTGCCGCGATGGCGGATGCGATCCAGAAGGCGGCGCGCTCCCGTTACGGCACGGAATCGAACATCCGCGCCGATATCAATCCGAAGACCGGCGAAATTCGCCTGCAGCGCCTGCTCGAAGTCGTCGACAAGGCAGAAGACTACTCCACGCAGATCCCGTTGGAGCTGGCCCGCGACCGCAACCCCGACGCAGCGCTTGGCGACTTCATCGCCGATCCGCTGCCGCCGATGGATTTCGGCCGTATTGCCGCCCAGTCGGCCAAGCAGGTCATCGTCCAGAAGGTTCGCGAAGCCGAGCGTGACCGGCAGTTCGACGAATTCAAGGATCGCGTCGGCGAAATTGTCAACGGTACCGTCAAGCGCGTCGAATATGGCAACGTCATCGTCGATCTCGGCCGTGGCGAAGGTATCATCCGCCGTGACGAAATGATCCCGCGCGAGAACGTCCGTTACGGCGACCGCGTTCGCGCATATGTCTATGACGTCCGCCGCGAACAGCGCGGTCCGCAGATTTTCCTGTCGCGTACGCATCCGCAGTTCATGGTCAAGCTCTTCACCATGGAAGTGCCGGAAATCTACGACGGCATCATCCAGGTCCGCTCGGTCGCCCGCGACCCGGGTTCGCGTGCCAAGATCGCTGTCATCTCGAACGATAGCTCGATCGATCCGGTCGGTGCCTGCGTCGGTATGCGCGGTTCGCGCGTCCAGGCCGTCGTTGGCGAGCTTCAGGGCGAAAAGATCGACATCATTCCCTGGTCGCAGGATCCGGCGACCTTCGTCGTCAACGCGTTGCAGCCGGCTGAAGTCGCCAAGGTCGTTCTCGATGAAGATGCAGAACGCATTGAAGTCGTGGTTCCCGACGAGCAGCTTTCGCTGGCGATCGGCCGTCGTGGTCAAAACGTGCGCCTCGCCTCGCAGCTGACCGGCTGGGATATCGACATCATGACGGAAGCCGAAGAATCCGAGCGCCGTCAGAAGGAATTCAACGAACGCACCAACCTCTTCATGGATGCGCTCGACGTTGACGAAATGGTCGGCCAGGTTCTGGCTTCCGAAGGCTTTGCCGCCGTTGAAGAACTCGCCTACGTCGACCTCGACGAAATTTCGTCGATCGACGGGTTCGATGAAGAGACGGCGCAGGAAATCCAGCAGCGTGCTCGCGAATATCTCGAGAAGCTCGAAGCGGAGATGGACGAGAAGCGCAAGGCGCTCGGCGTTTCCGACGAACTGCGTCAGATCGACGGTATGACCGCCCAGATGATGGTTGCGCTTGGCGAAGACGGCATCAAGACGCTGGAAGATTTCGCGGGCTGCGCGGCGGACGATCTCGTCGGCTGGACAGAGCGCAAGAACGGCGAAACCAAGAAATTCGAAGGCCTCTTCTCGAAGTTCGACGTTTCACGTGTCGAGGCCGAGCAGATGGTCGTCCAGGCACGCCTTGCTGCCGGCTGGATTACCGAGGAGGATCTTGCGAAGGGCGCTGAAGTTGTCGAGGCCGACGCTGCCGAGCAGGAAGCATAATGATCGCGGAGGTGCACGCTTTCCCTGAGGATGATGATCTTGCAGGTTATGACGTGAACAGCCGCATGTGCATCGTGACGCGTGAAAGCGGATCGCCGGATGAGTTGATCCGCTTCGTTGCAGCGCCCGACGGGACGGTGATCGCCGATCTGAAGCGTCAGCTTCCGGGACGCGGCTGCTGGGTCAAGCTAGATCGCGCGTTGGTCGACAAGGCGGTGGCGAAGAAGTCTTTCGCCCGCGCATTGAAGGCGGACGTGAAGGCAGCAGCCGATCTCGGTGAAACCGTCGACCGGCTGCTCGCACAGCAGCTGATGCAGATGATGAACATGGCGCGCAAGGCGGGCCAGTTCGTCAGCGGCTCCTCGAAAGTGGATGCCGCAGTCAGAAGTGGAGCAGCACTCGCCGTGTTCCATTCGACGGATGCGGCCGGCGATGGCGTGAGAAAAATCGACCAGGCTCGCAAGGCCTGGCACCTCGGAATGGAAACCGAGGAGAAAATACCTTCCTTCCGGCTCTTCTCGGAGAGCGAAATGGAAGGCGTGATGGGCCAGAATGCTTTTATCCATGCCGCAGTGCTTGCAGGGCAGGCAGGTGAGGGTGTAGTGAAGCGCGCAAAGATGCTCGAACAGTACCGCAGTGGCGGTCAATCCCGGGCACCAGGCGGCGCTGGCCAGCAAAAACAATGATGCGGCGACCGGCACCGGCCGGCCCATCATTGATCGAAAAGTATTTGAACGATAGGGTTTGATGACGTCATCGCTCCCTGTCCGAAGGAACGGGAACGAATGACAGATAGCAATGACGACAAGACGCTTGGAGCAAAGAAGACGCTTACCCTGAAGCCATCGGGGATAAGCCAAGGCACCGTGCGCCAGGATATGGGCCGTGGCCGCACCAAGGCGGTCGTTGTCGAGACGCGCAAGCGGCGCCCGATGCGCCCCGAAGACGATCGCCCGACCACGCCGGCTCCAGCGCCCCGCGCGGCAGAACCCGCTCCGGCGGCAACGCAGGCGCCTGCACCTCGCATCCAACAGCCGGGCGGCCAGCCGCCGCGTGCCCAGCAACCGGCTTCGCAGGCTCCTCGCCAGCAGGACCGCCCGCGTCCGGTCGTCCTGAACCATCTTTCGCCTGAGGAAATGGACGCCAGACGGCGCGCGCTAGCGCTGGCCCAGGTCCGTGATGCAGAAGATGCAGTCCGCCGGGCTGAAGAAGAAAAGCGCCGTGCAGCCGAAGAAGCCGTCCGCCGCGAAGCGGAAGCAGCCGAAGCAGCCCGACGTGCAGCCGAAGAGGCCGCCCGTCCTTCTGCACCGGTCGAGGAGGCTCCTGCGCCTCAAGCAGTTGAGGTCCAGGCGGAGGCTCCGGCCCCGGCGCCGCCGGCCGTGCGCCGTCCCGAGACTCCGGCGCCGACTTCTGCACGTCCGGCTCCGGCTGGGGTTGCTCCCGCAGTCCGTGGCCGCCGTCCGGAAGGCGAGGAGGAAGAGCGCGGATCTCCTCGTGGGGCTCCTGCCCGTGGCAGGGTCGTTCGTCCGGAACCGGCAAAGCCGGTGACGACGCGTCCGAAGACGGAAGAGGAGCGCCGCCGCGGCAAGCTGACGATCACGACGGCAAATGTCGATGACGACGGCAATGCGCGCGGCCGTTCGCTTTCCGCTATGCGTCGCCGCCAGGAGAAGTTCCGCCGCAGCCAGATGCAGGAAACGCGCGAGAAGATTTCCCGCGAAGTCATTCTGCCGGAAACCATCACCATTCAGGAACTGTCGCAGCGCATGTCCGAACGCGCCGTCGACGTCATCAAGTTCCTGATGAAGGAAGGCCAGATGATGAAGCCAGGCGACGTTATCGACGCTGATCTGGCAGAACTCATCGCTGGCGAATTCGGTCACACCGTCAAGCGTGTTTCTGAATCCGACGTCGAACTCGGCATCTTCAATGTCACGGATGAAGGCGGCGAACAGGTCTCGCGTCCGCCGGTCGTCACCATCATGGGTCACGTCGATCACGGCAAAACCTCGCTGCTCGACGCCATCCGCCATGCGAACGTGGTTGCCGGCGAAGCCGGCGGCATTACGCAGCATATCGGCGCTTATCAGGTGGAACAGAACGGTCAGAAGATCACCTTCATCGACACCCCCGGCCACGCCGCCTTTACGGCAATGCGTGCACGTGGTGCCCAGGCGACTGATATTGCCGTTCTCGTCGTCGCTGCCGACGATAGCGTGATGCCGCAGACGATCGAATCGATCAACCATGCCAAGGCGGCAGGCGTTCCGATCATCGTTGCGATCAACAAGGTCGACAAGCCGACGGCCAATGCCCAGAAGGTTCGCACCGAACTTCTGCAGCACGAGGTCTTCGTCGAGTCCATGGGCGGTGAGGTTCTCGACGTCGAGGTTTCGGCGAAGAACGGCACCAACCTCGACAAGCTGCTCGAGGCGATCCTGCTGCAGTCGGAAATCCTAGATCTGAAGGCCAACCCGGACCGCACCGCGGAAGGCACAGTCATCGAAGCTCAGCTTGATCGCGGTCGCGGTTCGGTTGCGACGGTCCTCGTTCAGAAAGGCACGCTGCGTCCCGGCCAGATTATCGTCGCTGGTGATGTCTGGGGCCGTGTGCGCGCCCTCGTCGATGACAAGGGCAACCATGTCAAGGAAGCGGGCCCGGCCACTCCGGTCGAGGTTCTGGGTCTCTCAGGCACACCGCAGGCGGGCGACAAGTTCGCCGTTGTCGAAAACGAAGCTCGCGCCCGCGAGATTTCCGAGTACCGTCAGCGGCTTGCCCGCGACAAGGCTGCTGCCCGCCATTCGGGCCAGCGCGGCTCGCTGGAACAGATGATGAGCCAGCTTCAGACGGCTGGCGTCAAGGAGTTCCCGCTGGTCGTCAAGGGCGACGTGCAGGGCTCGATCGAGGCGATCGCCGGTGCGCTCGACAAGCTGGGAACCGACGAAGTTCGCGCTCGCATCGTGCATTCTGCGGCTGGTGGCATCACTGAGTCGGATATCTCCCTTGCGGAAGCGTCCGGTGCTGCAATCATCGGCTTCAACGTTCGTGCGAATGCGCAGGCGCGTACGCTCGCAGAGCGTCAGGGCATAGAAATCCGGTACTACAACATCATCTACGATCTCGTGGATGACGTTAAGGCAGCGATGTCCGGCTTGCTCTCTCCGGAGCGGCGCGAAACCTTCCTCGGCAATGCCGAGATCCTCGAGGTGTTCAACATCACGAAGGTCGGAAAGGTCGCGGGTTGCCGCGTTACCGAAGGCAAGGTCGAGCGTGGCGTCGGCGTCCGCCTTATCCGCGACAACGTCGTCATCCACGAAGGCAAGCTCAAGACACTCAAGCGCTTCAAGGATGAAGTCTCGGAAGTGCATTCCGGCCAGGAATGCGGTATGGCCTTCGAGAATTACGAAGACATCCGCGCGGGCGACA
This sequence comes from Rhizobium sp. SEMIA 4085, assembly GCF_013004495.1. NCBI lineage: Bacteria > Pseudomonadati > Pseudomonadota > Alphaproteobacteria > Hyphomicrobiales > Rhizobiaceae > Rhizobium > Rhizobium sp. SEMIA 4085. The sequence goes on along the minus strand of NZ_JABEPH010000047.1, from coordinate 6,069 downwards.
CGATCGAATGCTTCCGCGTCGAGCACATCACCCGCACGCTCTGACGGCGCGAGACTGGTATTTTCGACGGGCGCCGGATCATCAGAGGCCGGCGCCCGAACCTTTTTTGGCAGAGAATAATGGCAACAAAACCCACATCCTCGGCACCTTCGCAACGCATGCTACGCGTCGGCGAACAAGTGCGTGCCGCGATCACGCAGGTCCTCCAGCGTGGCGAAGTGCGCGATGACGTGATCGAAAAGACCGTCATTTCGATCTCTGAAGTCCGCATGTCTCCGGACCTGAAGATCGCGACAGCCTACGTGACGCCGCTTGGCATTTCCGATCACGGCGCAGTCATCGATGCGCTGAACCGCAACGCAAAATACATCCGCGGCCGTCTCGGCCCACAGCTTCGGCAGATGAAATACATGCCGGAGGTCCGTTTCCGCGACGATACGAGCTTCGACAACTACAAGAAGATCGATGAATTGCTGCGCTCGCCCGAAGTCCAGCGCGACCTCGACGGCGACACTGAAGAACAATAGCAGAAGAAGCGAATGTCCAAACCACGCAAACCCAAAGGCCGCCCGGTTTCCGGCTGGCTGATCCTCGACAAGCCCATTGATTTCGGTTCGACGGAGGCGGTCTCCAAGATCAAGTGGCTCTTCAAGGCGCAGAAATGCGGTCATGCCGGCACCCTCGACCCGCTGGCGTCTGGAATGCTGCCGATTGCGCTGGGCGATGCGACGAAGACTGTTCCCTATGTCATGGACGGCCGCAAGATATACGAATTCAAAGTGACCTGGGGGGAGGAGCGCGCAACCGACGACCTCGAAGGCGAGGTGACTCGGAGTTCCAACCAGCGCCCCACAGAGGAGCAGATCCGCAATCTGCTTCCGAAATACACCGGTGTCATCAGCCAGGTGCCGCCGCAGTTTTCCGCGATCAAGATCGCCGGCGAGCGCGCATATGACCTGGCGCGCGACGGCGAGACCGTCGAGATTCCTTCCCGTGAAGTCGAGATTTTCCGCCTGACGCTGCTTGCATGCCCGGATGAGAATACCGCGCATTTCGAAGTCGAGTGCGGCAAGGGCACGTATGTACGCGCGCTAGCTCGCGATTTCGGCCGCGAGCTCGGCTGCTACGGCCATATCTCCGGGCTACGCCGGACCTTCGTGGCACCTTTTGGCGAAGACAGTATGGTGCCGCTCGCAAGCCTCGTCGCGCTTGAGACACTTGAAGACATGGACGAGCGTCTTGCCGCGCTCGACGCCCTGCTGATCGATACCAGCGAAGCCTTGTCCTCGCTGCCACACCTTGCCGTCAACGACGATCAGGCACATCGCCTGAGGATGGGCAATCCCATCTTGGTGCGTGGCCGTGATGCACCCGTTGCCGAAAGCGAAGCCTATGCGACGGCACGCGGAAAGCTCATCGCGATCGGCGAGATCGGTCAGGGAGAGTTCCGCCCGAAGCGCGTCTTCGTTTAAGTCGCAATGCGTCTTTCCGGCGCCGGAGCGACGGCTCATCCCCTTGAGCTATGTTTTTCCTCCTTGCGGCTATGAAAACCACCCAGCTTGAGGAGCAGGTCATGCGCGCAGTTGCGTCGCAGTCGCGTTGTTCTTTTCGGCCGCTCTCGCGGCCGCAAGCGCCCGGTCGGCCGAGCGCTGAGCGGAGTTGCCCGCCTTCCCTCCCATGCCGCCGGCGAAGACGAGCGGCATGGCGCCAGTAAACGACATCAAGATGTATTACGCCGAGTAGGGTGCGGGCGATCCGATCTTGTTCATCCTTGAGGGCCTCGGCAGTGCCGATGTCCGGGGCCGTCAGGCCGAGGATCTTGCCAAAGACCATCTTGTGATAGTCGCCGACAGCCGCGGGCACGGACGCTCGACGCGCAGCGGGCTCATCATCCGGAAGGATGCCAGCCATTTTGCGATGCTGCAGGATCCCGAAGGGTACGATGCGATGATCCGCGACGCGATGGCGGGAAAGTGATAAATCCGCCATCTGGTGCGGGCCCCTTTCCATCGCGCCTCATTTGGTTTATAGGCAGCGCCAGCATCAGGCAGGACCTGAGTGCATTCGCGGCCGAAGCTGGACGACATCCCGGCTTTTGGCGACCTAATCTCCTCTCATAGAAAGGAACATCCGATGTCGATTACAGCTGAGCGCAAGACGGCTCTCATCAAGGAATACGCAACGTTCGAAGGCGACACCGGTTCTCCGGAAGTTCAGGTTGCGATCCTGACCGAGCGTATCAACAACCTGACGGAACACTTCAAGGGTCACAAGAAGGATAACCATTCCCGCCGTGGCCTGCTGACGATGGTTTCGAGCCGCCGCTCGCTTCTTGACTATCTCAAGAAGAAGAACGAGGGCCGCTACACCAAGCTGATCACCAGCCTGGGTATTCGCCGCTAATGATTTCCGGCGGGCGTTCCTTATGGACGCCCGCCGGATGTTTTTGAAGGGCCGATGGCCCCCATGAAATTCTGCCGCCGCGCCCTATCTTCGCGTGGAGGAAATACGGCGGACCCGGATGGGCCGGTTCTGCCAAACCAACCGTTGACCTGTCATGGGGCAGGATTGCCGGATGCTTTCGGCCAAAGTCTTTCAAGGAGGGCTTTGGTCCGGTTTCTCAGGAAGCTGGGGATGAAAAGCCTCCCGTTGTCTTGCCCATGATACGTCACACCAATTGCGGTCGACTGTGCGCTGCGCTTTCCGCGACGGCGCGCGCTCCCGCATCGAAGGACAAGACATATGTTCGATACCCATACCGTGGAAATCGAGTGGGCTGGCCGCCCGCTGAAGCTCGAAACTGGCAAGATCGCCCGTCAGGCTGATGGTGCCGTTCTCGCGACTTACGGCGAAACCGTGGTTCTTGCCACCGTCGTTTCCGCCAAGGCGCCGAAGCCAGGCCAGGACTTCTTTCCGCTCACCGTCAACTACCAGGAAAAGACCTACGCGGCCGGCAAGATCCCCGGCGGCTATTTCAAGCGCGAAGGCCGTCCGAGCGAAAACGAAACCCTCGTTTCCCGCCTGATCGACCGCCCGATCCGTCCGCTCTTCCCTGAAGGCTACAAGAACGACACGCAGGTCGTCGTCACTGTCATCCAGCATGACCTGGAGAACAACCCGGACATCCTATCGATGATCGCGACCTCGGCTGCCCTGACGCTCTCCGGCATTCCCTTTATGGGTCCGGTCGGCGGCGCGCGCGTCGGATATATCAATGGCGAATACGTCCTGAACCCGCATCTCGACGAAATGGACGAATCGAGCCTCGATCTCGTCGTCGCCGGCACGCATGACGCCGTCCTGATGGTCGAATCTGAAGCCAAGGAGCTTCCGGAAGACGTCATGCTCGGCGCCGTCATGTTCGGCCACAAGGGCTTCCAGCCGGTTCTCGAAGCGATCATCAAGCTCGCTGAAGTTGCCGCCAAGGAGCCTCGCGATTTTGCACCGGAAGACTATTCCACTCTCGAAAGCGAAATGCTTGGCCTTGCAGAAGCCGAACTTCGCGAAGCCTACAAGATCACCCAGAAGGCTGATCGCTACGCCGCTGTCGATGCGGTCAAGGCGAAGGTGAAGGAACACTTCCTGCCGGCAGAAGGCGAAGCCGAATATACGGCCGAAGAGGTCGGCGCGATTTTCAAGCACCTGCAGGCAAAGATCGTTCGCTGGAACATTCTCGACACCAAGAGCCGCATCGACGGCCGCGATCTCGCGACTGTTCGCCCGATCGTCGCCGAAGTCGGCCTGCTTCCGCGCACGCACGGTTCGGCTCTTTTCACCCGCGGTGAAACGCAGGCGATCGTCGTTGCCACGCTCGGAACCGGCGAAGATGAGCAGTACGTCGATTCCTTGACGGGTATGTACAAGGAAAACTTCATGCTGCACTACAACTTCCCGCCCTACTCGGTCGGTGAAACGGGCCGCATGGGTTCCCCGGGCCGCCGCGAGATCGGCCATGGCAAGCTTGCATGGCGCGCCATCCACCCGATGCTGCCGTCGGTTGAGCAGTTCCCCTATACGCTCCGCGTCGTCTCGGAAATCACCGAGTCCAATGGTTCCTCCTCGATGGCAACCGTCTGCGGTACGTCGCTGGCGCTGATGGATGCAGGCGTTCCGCTCGCAAAGCCGGTCGCCGGTATCGCCATGGGCCTGATCAAGGAGGACGAGCGCTTCGCCGTTCTTTCCGACATTCTCGGCGATGAAGACCATCTCGGCGACATGGACTTCAAGGTTGCCGGCACGGAGGCAGGCATCACCTCGCTGCAGATGGACATCAAGATCCACGGCATCACCGAAGAGATCATGCAGATCGCTTTGGATCAGGCGAAGGGTGGCCGTCTGCACATCCTCGGCGAGATGGCGAAAGCCATTTCCGAAAGCCGCGGCCAGCTCGGCGAATTCGCTCCGCGCATCGAAGTCATGAACATCCCGGTCGACAAGATCCGTGAAGTCATCGGCTCCGGCGGCAAGGTCATTCGCGAAATCGTCGAAAAGACGGGCGCGAAGATCAACATCGAAGACGACGGCACCGTCAAGATCGCATCGTCGTCCGGCAAGGAAATAGAAGCGGCCCGCAAGTGGATCCACTCGATCGTCGCCGAGCCGGAGATTGGCCAGATCTACGAAGGCACGGTCGTCAAGACCGCTGACTTCGGCGCTTTCGTCAATTTCTTCGGCGCCCGTGATGGTCTCGTCCATATTTCGCAACTGGCTTCCGAGCGCGTTGCCAAGACGCAGGACGTCGTCAAGGAAGGTCAGAAGGTCTGGGTCAAGCTCCTCGGCTTCGATGAGCGCGGCAAGGTCCGCCTGTCGATGAAGGTCGTCGACCAGACGACTGGCCAGGAACTCCCGGCTGCCGAAAAGAAGAAGGAGGAGGCGGCTGAGTAAGTCGCGCCTTTCCAACCGTTCATGGGCGCGGGATATTTCTCGCGCCCTTTTTGTATGAAGTCGAGAAGAGATCATGAGCCGCGAAACGCTGAAGACCCTGCTGCATCCCTTTGCGAGCGGTACCATTGATCCGCCGGGCGAGGATTCGCGCGTGCTGTTCCTGGGTGCGGAAGCAGGCTTTTTGCTACCGGAGGGCTTTGCCGCATCCCTCAGCGCCGTACAGGGCTTCCGGCCGCTCTACAGGCAGCTTCTGTCGCAGCGCATCGAAGCATCGCCTGAGATCGAGGGCGAAGATTATGATGTGGCGCTCGTGCTTTGCACGAAGCACAAAGGCGAGAACGAAGCGAATATCGCTGCAGCACTTTCCCGCTTGAAGGTCGGTGGCTTGATCGTCGTTGCCGGTGGCAAGGAAGACGGCATCCAGCCGCTGCGCAAGCATCTGGAAGGCTTCGGCCTCGATATCAAGCACATGCCGAAATATCACGGTGTTGCATTCTGGTTTACGCGGCCGAAGGACGTCAGCGAAGCTGTTTCGAAATTCGCCAAGTCACCGGTGCGCGTCGACGGACGCTTCAATGCTTCAGCCGGCATGTTCTCGCATGACCGCATCGATGACGGCTCGGAGTTGCTCGCCTCGCGCCTTCCGACAAATTTCACCGGCGACGCAGCCGATTTCGGCGCAGGCTGGGGCTATCTCTCGGTCGAGCTTGCGGAGAAATCGCCGAACCTCGAGCGCCTCGACCTCTACGAGGCCAACTACGCGGCTTTGGAGGCCGCCAAGGCCAATCTGGCGCAGAACTGCCCGAATGCACCGGCACGCTTCTTCTGGCACGATCTGGCGGCCGAACCGGTCAAGGACAAGTACGATCTGATCGTCATGAACCCGCCCTTTCATGAAGGACACGCGGCGGAGCCTTCGCTCGGCCAAGCAATGATCAAGACGGCTGCATCGGCGCTACGCGGTGGCGGCCGTCTGATGCTCGTCGCCAATCGCGGTTTGCCCTACGAGTCGGTGCTTGCTGTAAATTTCAAGGAAAGCGGCGAAACCTGCCGAAACGCGCGTTTCAAAGTGCTGTGGGCAAAGAAATAAGAAAGACGGCCAGTCCGCCACCCCACAACCTGAAACTCCTGCGGCGACTGGCGGAACAGGACCGCCGGCCGATTGCGCGATGAGCACCGCTATAC
>NZ_JABEPH010000487.1:0-3515 GCF_013004495.1 Rhizobium sp. SEMIA 4085 | reverse complement strand
CCGCGCCAAGGCCGACCACTAGACTCTCGAACCCGGCGTGGTCGTGCGGCGTCCCGTCCTCGTGCTCCAGACCGTCATGCGACTTGCGGTTGCCGATGTCCTCTTCGGCCCCGATGGCGAGGCAAAGCAGCACGCTTGCCGGAACCTCGCCGTTCCTCGCCTCGATCATCGCCGGCTTGCGGGCGATGCGGGAGGCTACTTCGTGGCGCACGCGGCTGAGCCCTTTGCCGTCAAGGAGATCGGTCTTGTTGAGCACGATGAGGTCGGCGCAGGTCAGTTGGTCCTCGAAGAGTTCTTCGATCGGGCTTTCATGATCGAGCGAGGCGTCGTCTGCCCGGCGCGCATCCACCGCATCGTGATCGTCGGCAAAACGGCCGGCCGCGACGGCCGCACTGTCGACGACGGTGATGACACCATCGACGGTCACTTCGCTGCGGATATCCGGCCAGTTGAAGGCGGCAACGAGCGGCTGCGGCAGGGCGAGGCCGGAAGTTTCGATGACGATGTGATCCGGACGCTGGGCGCGCTCGAGAAGCTTCGTCATCGTTGGAATGAAATCGTCGGCAACGGTGCAGCAGATGCAGCCATTGGTCAATTCGATGATATCGTCCTCAGTGCAGTTTTCCGCGCCGCAGCCCTTCAATACGTCGCCATCGACGCCGAGATCGCCGAACTCGTTGATGATCAGCGCGATCTTCTTGCCGCCTGTGTTGGAAAGCAGGTTGCGGATCATCGTCGTCTTGCCGGCGCCGAGGAATCCGGTGATGACGGTTGCGGGGATCTTCTGCTGGCTCATAGGTTCAACCCTTCATTTTCAGCGGCAATCCGGCCGCGATGAAATACACGTCCGCGGCTTCCGCCGCTATCATCTGGTGCAGCCGTCCGGCATGGTCGCGGAAATCCCGGGCCATGCGGTTTTCCGGCACGATGCCTAGGCCGACTTCATTGGAAACGATGACGAGCCGCGCTCTTGCCTTCGGCAACCAAGCCGCAAGTGCTGCGAATTCCGCTGCCATATCGCGCTCCTCCATGATCAGATTGGTGACCCAGAGCGTCAGACAATCGACGAGGATCGCCCGGCCCCCGCGGTCGATAATGGAAAGACGGGCGACGAGCTCCAGCGGCTCCTCATGCGTCGTCCATTGTGGGCCGCGATCGGTTTTGTGGCTCTCGATCCGCTGACGCATCTCCTCGTCCCAGGCCCGGCCCGTCGCGACGTAGTGGCGCTCAAGGCCGCTATCGGCAACAAGCTGCTCAGCAAAACGGGATTTGCCGGAACGCGCGCCGCCGAGGACGAAGGCAGTGCCGCATGTGGGATGAGTCATCTGGAGTCCTGCGGCGTAAGAAACGGCGCTACCGACGCATGGCGCAGCCAACCCTCATTCTTGGGCGCGGAAGACACCCTGGAGATGGTTGTTTCATTCACGGCGCGGACGCGCCGTGGCCGGTTCCTTGTGACAATCCTCGGGTTAGACCCGAGGACAGGAATACGGGAAGTCGAAAGTGCGGTGTCCCGCAAAGACGCCACAAAATGCGGCATGGAATTCCATCGTTCAGCCATGACAACCTCCGTGCTGGCAGCGGGGAACAATGCCCCAGAATGGGCTCTTCGCCCGGCACGCATGGCAGGTCTCCTGGCTCGCGGGTGTCGGCCGACCGGGGCGACCCATCTAAGGTCGCCCCTGATCGCACCAGTGGATCTTCCTCGCCTTCCCGGCTGCATTCTCGTGAAAAGGCGGACGATTCGTAGAAATAGAGGCGTCCTGCCCCGGCTGATCACAATGCATTTCCAGTGGCTTTTCCGGCGCCCCAGCCACTTCACCTCATCCGCAACATGCGAAAGGAGCCGTGAACTGGCCTGAACGCCGGACGGAAGACCCTGACCGCTCTACAGTCGCGGGGTCGGCTGTGATGAAGACGCCCGGCTTGGGTCCGTCCCTTCACATTCCCTTTTCATCCGGAACGGCATCTGCCGTCCCGAAACCATCCGTAAGAATATTCATCGTTAGGCAAGCCGCCCTCCGAAGTCAATTGCGAGCACCCAAACGAGACCGGCGACGAACCGCTTCCAATTCGCGGTGCATTTCGCGCCGGGCTTTCGCCACATTTCGGGAGCAAGCGCCCCTATTGCCCTTGACGCTGTTGGCCGCCACCTAGTTCTTTGCATATGCTCACGAAATTGAATTTCCCGCGCCTCTACCGGCTCTACCGCCTGCTCGACGCCGGGCGGCTTCGTGCGCTTGCCCGCCGCAGTGAAATGGGCATGGTCTTCGCCGGGATCGCCGTCGGCGTGACGTCGGGCCTGGCTGTCACCGGCATGAGCCTCCTCTCACGCGAGCTGCATCGCTTGATCTTCGGCATCAGCGACATCGAACGGCTGAGTTCATCGCAGACAAACGACAAATTCCTGCTTCTGATGGCGCCCGTCTGCGGCGGGATGCTGCTCGGCCTTCTGTTTTTCATTCTCGCGCGAACCCGCAAGAAGCCCATGGTCGATCCCATCGAAGCGAACGCTTTGCATGGCGGACGGCTGTCGCTGACGGATAGCATCATCGTCGCCGTCCAGAATCTGGTTTCAAACGGCTTCGGCGCCTCCGTCGGCCTCGAGGCCGGCTATGTCCAGCTCGCGGCGGGTATCGCCTCCAAGCTCGGACTGAAGCTGCAGCTCCGCCGTGCAGATCTGCGCGTCCTTGTCGGCTGCGGCGCCGCCGGTGCGATCGCCGCGGCCTTCAACGCACCATTGACGGGCGCCTTCTATGCATTCGAGCTGATCATCGGCACCTACACGATCGTGTCGCTGACGCCGGTCGTCGTTTCCGCGCTCGTCTCGACGCTCGTCGCGCGCCTGCTGGCGGGAAGCGATTTCATGATCGATGTCGGTGCCTTCGGCACGGTGGTTCCGGCTGATTATATCCCTGCCCTGTTGCTTGGCGCCTTCTGCGCCGGCGTCGGCATCCTGATCATGCAGGGCGTAGCCTTCATCGAGGAGCTGGCGCGCAAAAGTTCGGTTCCGACGCCGCTTCGCCCGGCGCTCGGCGGCATCGTCGTCGGCCTTCTGGCGATGATTACGCCGCAGGTGCTTTCGGCGGGCCATGGTGCGCTGCATCTGAACCTTGGCCGTGATGTTGCCGTCCCGGTCCTGGTCGGACTTCTCCTGCTGAAATCCTTCGCATCGGCAATCTCCATCGGTTCCGGCTTCAGGGGCGGCCTCTTCTTCGCCTCACTCTTCATGGGCGCGCTGCTCGGCAAGCTTTTCGCCTATTGTGCCCCCTATTTCGCCCATGCGACACTCACGCCCGTAATCTATGCCGTGGTCGGCATGAGTTCGCTCGCCGTTGCGGTCATCGGAGGGCCGCTGACGATGACGTTCCTGGCGCTCGAGATAACCGGGGACTTTCCGATCACCGCGCTGGTACTTGCGGCCGTCATCACCTCGTCGCTCGTCGTGCGCAACACGTTCGGCTACTCCTTCGCGACATGGCGTTTCCATCTTCGGGGCGAAAGCCTCCGCAGCG
>NZ_JABEPH010000486.1:0-3543 GCF_013004495.1 Rhizobium sp. SEMIA 4085 | reverse complement strand
CGCCGATCCTCACCCGATCTCCGTGCAGTTCGATCCGATCAAGGCCGGCCACCCGGTTGATGTCGATAACGATGGTCGGCTTCACCAATCGAAAGTTGATCATCGGCATGAGGCTTTGGCCCCCGGCGATGATCTTACCGTCTCCCTCGGCAGCGCCAAGTGCCGCGGCAACCTCATCGATCGTGGTGGGAGCGATGTAGTCAAACGGCGCGGGCTTCATGGCGTCTGCGACCTCACCTGCGATACTAACTTCCTCGACACGTATCTTCCTCCCCCGCGCAGTGCGGCTCAGCGCAATGCTATAATTTTCACTTGCATTATTAGACTTAAGATAGGAATGTCAAGCAATGTGATTTCGCCGCCGAGGGCGGCAACACCCAATCGTCAGGTGAGGAGATGTATCCATGGAAATGTCAGGCCAGCAGTTAATTCCGGCGACAAGGGAAGACGTAGGGGCCGCACTCAACGATGCAGACGTGCTCAGAGTTTGCATTCCTGGGTGCCAGGAACTGGTAAAGTCTTCAGACACGGAAATGACCGCCGTTGCGGTTATGAAGGGCGGCCCGGTCAAGGCACGTTTCCAAGGGGCGGTAACGCTCTCCGACCTTGATCCGCCGAACGGGTACAAGATTTCGGGTGAGGGGCAGGGCGGCGTCGCAGGTTTTGCGAAGGGCGTCGCGACCGTGAAACTGGAACCGGCTGACAGCGGAACCGTACTCATCTACACCGTCGATGCACAGATCGGTGGCAAGCTGTCGCAGCTTGGTGGCAGACTGATTGATGTTACTGCAAAACAAATGGCGGGCCAATTCTTCAAGCGGTTCGCGGAAGAGATCCAGGCGCGGCAGGACGCGGCTGTTGACCCAGGCAGGTTGACCCCGCCGAAATCCGAAGGTGTCTCCCAGAAGGACGAAAGGTCCATTAGCACAGATCGCGCGCGGATAGAGGCAGCCTTTAGTCCCGGGCCGTCGCCTGCGGTTGCAGTCGCGCGCGCAGGTCCTTCGATGCCAATCCTAGCGTTTGTGGTGTTCGTGTCCGTGTTGGCCGCGTTGTGGGCGGTCTATGGCGGCCTGCTTCCCAGCCTTCTGCCGGCAGGTGATGACCGCGGTCGAATGTCTCCGGATCTGGCAAGCGCCGTGCAGTTGATAATGGCTGCGGCGATTGGCTACCTCTTTGGCGCCCGAGCTCGATAACAAGAACCACACGTCTGGCACAAAAAAGCCGGAACTGTCGTTCCGGCTTTTTCATTTAACTTGCACAAGAAGACTTCATGTACGCTGACTCCGGCGCTCGAGGAAAAGCTTGAGCTCGCCAAAAACGCCACGCCTGAACATCATTACGCAGATCACGAAAAACAGGCCGATGATGAAGGTGATAGGCAGGCCGCTGGTCGACAAGAAGTGCTCCAGGCCGACGACCAGGGTCGAACCCACGATCGGACCGATCAGCGTTCCCATGCCCCCAAGCAGCGTCATCAGAATGACTTCGCCGGACATGTGCCAGGTGACATCAACCAAAGAGGCAAGCTGGAAAGCGATCGCCTTCATCGATCCGGCAAGGCCCGACAGCGCAGCAGACAAGGTAAACGCGATGAGCTTGTAACGGTCTGGCTTGAGGCCGAGCGAAGTCACGCGGGTTTCGTTTTCGCGGATTGCTGAAAGGGTGTGGCCGAAGGGCGAATTGACCGCCCGCCAGATGATCACGAGGCCGATGACCGTACCGCCGAGCACGGTGTAGTACATGGCCGTGATGTTTCGCAAGTCGATCATGCCGAGCAGGTTGCCGCGTGGCACAGCCTGAATGCCGTCCTCTCCGCCGGTAAACGGCATCTGCACGGCCATGAAATAGACGAGTTGTGCAAGGGCCAGCGTGATCATTGCAAAATAGATCCCGTGCCGCCGGATGGACAGCGCGCCGAACACGAGGCCAAGCACGGCCGCAAATGCGGTTCCGGAAAGCACGGCCAGTTCGAAGGGCAAGTGCCAGACTCTTGCGGCGTGAGCCGCGATATAGGCGCCGCCGCCGAAAAATGCCGCGTGGCCAAAGGAGAGTAAACCTGCGTAGCCGAGCGCCAGATTGAATGCCGCTGCGAAAAGCACGAAGCACAGAATCTTGATCAGGAATAGCGGATACGTCACCAGCGGGGCGATAAGCAGGATCGCAGCGACCGCGACCAAGAAGAGAAAACATGTTGGTCTAGCAAATCCGCGTGCGGCAGCGGGACTGGACATAGTGGTACCGTTCATCGTCACGCCTCGCGACTAAACAGGCCTGCCGGCCGGATGAGAATTACCAGCACCATGACCACGAAGACCGCGATCGAGGATGCTGCGGGATAGAAGGTCTTGGTGAGGCCCTCGATGATGCCGAGGCCGAGGGCCGTCACGATAGCGCCACCGATCGATCCCATGCCGCCTATGACGACGACGGCGAAGACAACGATGATGATGCTTGAACCCATACCGGGGCTTACCTGATAAAGCGGCGCTGCAAGGGCGCCCGCAAAGCCGGCAAGGCCGACGCAGAAGGCGTAGGTCAGGGTGAGCATCAGGGGCACGTTGATCCCGAAAGCTTGAACCAGGGCCGGGTTCTCGGTGGCAGCCCGCAGGTAGGCGCCGAGCTTCGTGCGCTCGATGGCAAGCCATGTCAGGATGCAGATGACAAGCGAAACCACGATGACCCATGCGCGATACATCGGCAGAAACATGAAGCCCAGATTGATGCCGCCGGTCAACGCCGCAGGCACGGGATAGGGCTTGCCTGCCGCGCCGAAGACATGGCGGAACAGCCCTTCCAGCATCAGCGCGATGCCGAAGGTGAGGAGAAGGCTGTAGAGGTGATCCATCCGATAGAGCCGCTTCAGCAACAGCCGTTCGACGAGGACACCGAAAATGCCGACCACGATGGGAGCGGCAATCAGAGTTCCCCAATATCCAAGCCCCAGGCGGGAAAGAAGATACCAGGCAACGAAGCCACCAAGCATATAGAACGCACCGTGTGCAAAGTTGATCACATTGAGCATGCCGAAGATGATCGCAAGACCGAGGCTCAGCAGCGCGTAGAACGAGCCGTTGATCAAGCCAAGCAGTAATTGGCCGAGAAGGACGGGCAGCGGCACCCCAAGAAAATCAGTCATCGGATTTTACCTGTTTTATGATGCACTTCACCGTCACACCCCCAGATACCGGTTCAGCCGGTCCATGTTGGCGTCAAGCGCGCTATTGGAGATTTCGTCGACGACCTTGCCCTGATCGAGCACGAAGTGGCGATCGGCAACCGACGCTGCGAAGCGCAGATTCTGTTCAACCAGAATGATCGTCATGCCGCGGTCCTTGAGAATGCGCAACGCGGCGCTGATCTCCTCGATGATCACGGGGGCAATACCTTCCGTCGGCTCGCCGAGGAGGATGAAATCGGCTCCGGTGCGCAAAATCCGGCCGATCGCCAGCATCTGCTGCTCGCCGCCTGAAAGACGCGTTCCGGGCGTGCTATCGCGCCCCTTCAGGTTCGGAAAGAGGGTGTAGATCTCCTCCTCGCTCATAC
>NZ_JABEPH010000485.1:0-3572 GCF_013004495.1 Rhizobium sp. SEMIA 4085 | reverse complement strand
ACCCTTCCTTGCGGCCGGTACCTGACAATATCACCCAGACCGCTCCCTATACCGACGCAATCACGGGAAAACTGATCGTCAGCTTCTTCCATCCGCTTTGGACTGCCGATCGGCGTAGCGTGGCGGGAGCTGCCGGGGCAGACATCACCCTTGACCAGCTCGCCGAAATTGTCGAGCGCGTGAAGGTGGCCGAAAGCGGATTTGGCTTTCTAACCATGTCGGACGGCAATGTCGTTGCGATCAACCCTGCCGGGGAAAAGATCATCGGTCTACGCTCGGCGAGCGACGCCACGAACAAGGGCGTTACCGGCCTTGACCGCTCTTTACGCAACAGTTCCCAAAAGGAAGTCGCCTCACTGCCGCTTGATGCCGATGGCGTCATAAGGCACATTTTGCTGAACGAGAGCGGCGAAGATGTTCCTTATCTTGTCGTTACAAAACAGCTAAACGCAACCAATCTTTGGATAAACGGACCGGTTCAGCGCGAGGTAATGTCGCTCGGCATCGTTGTACCCGAGCGTGAAATCTATGCCTCCCTCACAGCCGCCAGGGATCAAATATCGCGGGCGACCAACCGCATTCTGATTTATCAGATCCTCGCGGTTCTCGTGTCGATGCTCGTCGTCACGGGAGCGGTCTTTTTGGCGTCAAAGCGAATTACAAGCGGGATCAGCGCACTGGCGGGTGCCGCCAAGCGCATACAGACAAAGGATTATTCTGTCAGGGTCGATATACCAACCAAGGACGAAGTCGGCGAGGCTGGTCTCGCGTTCAACCGCATGGCCGAGGAGATCAGCTTCCATACCGAAAATCTCGAGAACCTGGTTGCTGAGCGCACGCAGGAAATTGAGGTGGCCAAAGAAGAAATCTCGATTCTGAACGGCCAATTGAAGAGCGAAAACCTGCGCCTCGGTGCCGAACTGGATGTGGCTCGGCAGATTCAGCTCATGGTGCTGCCGCGCGCTAAAGAGCTTGCGGCGATCGAGCAGTTGGAGATTGCCGCCTATATGCGCCCCGCCGACGAGGTCGGCGGCGACTACTACGATATCCTGCAAAACGGAGCTCACCTGAAGATAGGCATTGGCGACGTGACGGGCCACGGCCTCGAAAGCGGTGTGTTGATGCTTATGGTGCAGTCCGTCGCCCGCGCGCTACAGGAAGCCGGCGAAACGAACCCCTCAAGGTTCCTCAGCCATCTGAACCGCACGATCTACAAGAACATCGAGCGGACCAAAATCGACAAGCATGTCACGCTGTCATTTCTGGACTATGATGGCGAGCGTTTGACGATTTCGGGCCAGCATGAGGATCTGATTGTCATTCGTCATACCGGGGCGGTCGAACGGATCGACACCAGCGACCTCGGCCTGCCAGTGGGACTTGAATCTGATATATCGTCTTTCATCGATACCCGCGAAATACCCTTTCACAAGGGCGATTTGATTGTCCTTCATACCGATGGCGTCACCGAGGCTGAAAATCCCGAAGGCGAACTATTCGGCATCGAGCGGCTTTGCGAAAACGTCCGCCGCCTGCACGGTCGCACAGCTGAGCAGGTGATGAACGGTATTCTCGAAAGCCTCATGACCTATATCGGAACGCAAAAGATACATGATGACATTACGCTCGTCGTAGTGCGACACAGGTGATGACATGACAACCGTCCTATATGGGCAGGAGCATCTCGCTTCGTTTGACGCGGCGCACGCCGTTCAGCTGCGGCTACTCGATGGCCCTCTTGACCTTGCCTGGAAACACTCCAGCATGACGTCGGATTTCATCGCCGAGATGATGGCGCTGCGATTTCGACCTTCGAAGCGGCGCTATAATCAGGTCCGACAGGATATCGGCTACCTTACGAACGAATTGATCGAAAACGCCATCAAGTTTCGTGCTCCAGGCGAGATCGCGATCGAAGCCATAGCGGAGGACGACAGCTTTAAGATGAGGATATCGAATTTTGTCGACAGGCAGACGGCAGCCAGGTTCCAGCGGTTGCTGTCGAGCATAACGCAAGGCGATCCGAGCGATCTTCTCATCCAGCAGATCGAGGCGAGCGCTAAAACGGCAGGTAGCGGTTCCGGATTGGGATTGCTGACTTTGATGAGCGACTACAAGGCAGACCTGGCTTGGCTCTTCGAAGAGGATCGCCCGCGCAACCGCGCGAGACTTGAAACATATGCAGCAATGCCAATTTCACCGTCATGAACCGCGAGAAAAGTGCTATGGAAATCAGAGAAGAAGCGTTCCGCGTCTGGTCCGAGGGCGGTACCGTTTATTTTGACGGAACCATGCGGCTGGCAGGCCCGGACGCTTACGCACCCATTCATGCCTTGGCCATGAAAGCGCTCGAAGAGGGGGCGGGCAAGGCCACTTTCGACGTGACCGGACTTCAATTCTTGAACTCCTCCGGCATAAACCTGCTTGCCAAGTTGACGATCGAGGCTCGCAATCACCCGGACATTCATTTGACCGTACGCGGTTCTTCTCAAGTCCCCTGGCAGATCAAATCATTGCCCAACCTCAAGAAGTTGCATCCAGGCGTGGATCTGCGGCTGACCTGACACATGTGCATCAGACCCGTCGACGCCCCGAGTGATCGGCGGAGGCTCGCCTTCCCATGAGGCTTGCTTAACTGCGTTCATTCGGTGGCCGTCAGCCAGATGCAAGCTAGGGCCTTGGCAATTGCCGGATCAACCATATGATCGTCGTGGCGACGGAGTGATGCGCTTCAGTCGCTCCTGACGGCCAATTCGGGTGAAGGCGCGCTGGCTATCTGACAGATTTCGCCGCAATATCGGCAGGAACTAACGTCCACCGAAGCCGGAGCCGATGGTGATACCCCAATAGATCACTTTCTGCAGTACGATGGCTAGGAAGATGCCGGTAGCATCGTGATCGCTGCGCCGGCCATGATATAGTTCCACGAGGTTCCCTTGCTGTATCTGAAACAAGGTGAGCCCGAGCGGCAGCGTGGCCTTTTCCATGCCGTTGGTGACGATTAGCGGCCACAGGAAACTATTCCACTCCCCATGAAGGCGAAAAGCGCGAGCAGGATCGGGAGTGGAAGCCTTCGCTTTCACCTTCGGCTGAAGCCTCGAAAACACTTCAATACCTTTGCCAATAATGTTATCTGATAGGCCTATCTATATGTAAACATTTATATTTTTAATATTTACAATTCTCTCCCATTGCTAGGTCGTAGACTCAGCCGCAGCCACATCCGGATCGAGCCGAGTTGGACCATAGCGAGGAAGTCGCCCGCGTGCTTCAGCTTGGAGAAGAAGCGCTCGATCAGATTGCGCTGGCGATAAAGCTGCTTTCTGAAGCAGGCTTCCAGCGGCGGTTACTCTTCGGCTGGATGTTCGGTGCGGCTCTCGGATCAGCTCACGAATGCGGTCGGCGTCGCAGGCCTTGTCGGCCGGCCCGCCGGCGTCGGGCCCAAGGGGGGTGGGTAGGGGATTGGCCGCCTCCCAAATGTGGTTCGTGCTTGCGTCGGGCCACGGCGGGCGGGGGCCAGCGTGGGTCCCGACAAACCGTGGACTTTGTGGGCACGCTCCACCGGCGAGCGG
>NZ_JABEPH010000484.1:0-3572 GCF_013004495.1 Rhizobium sp. SEMIA 4085 | reverse complement strand
CCCCGGGACAGCTTCGACCAGCGGCTTCTGGATGCAACGATGACGATCGATCCGGAACCGGCAGGAATCCGTTGGATACACGACGTCTTCGGGAATTGCATTGCGCTCGTGGATATAGACCGGCCGGCCGCTCAGTTGCGGTTCGAGACCAATATGCGCACAGACCACACGCCGCAGGTGCCGCACGATCTCGAAATCGATCGAAAGGCGCTGACTTACCCTTTTTCCTATGACGACGAGGAATTGACGGACCTTTCCTGAACGATCACGCGCCACTACGAGGATCCGGGTGGTGCAGTCGCACACTGGGCGCATCAGTTCGTCGGAACAAGCTCGTCGGGCCAGACGGGCCACGTCCTGATGACGCTCTGCTATGCGATCCACGAGAGTTTCGTCTATGCCCGCCGCTCTGAACATGGAACACAGGCGCCGATCCAGACGCTGATGATGCGGCAGGGAACTTGCCGCGACTTTGCCCTGCTAATGATGGAAGCGGCTCGTTCGCTCGGCCTGGCCGCCCGTTTCGTCACCGGCTATATCTACGTGCCGGATCGCGACGGCTCGACGACGCTCGGCGGCGGCTCGACGCATGCCTGGTGCCAGGTTTATCTCCCGGGCGCCGGCTGGGTGGAATTCGATCCCACGAACGGCATCGTCGGCAACCACGATCTGATCCGCGTCGGCGTTGCGCGCGATCCTCGCCAGGCGGTTCCGCTCTGGGGCAGCTATGACGGAGCGGCGGACGATTTCGACGACCTGGTTGTGCAGGTCAACGTTACCACCCAACGGTAAAATATGGCGAAGGGGCCGCTTCCCTGTGGAACCGAAATGTTCTACTGGCGTTCCTTGATGGCCTGCGGGCTTGCTGGACGAAGGAGCTTCCATGAAGATTCGCGCTGGTTTCACGATCGGCTATGAATGTGTGCAGCCAACGCCAATGCTTCTCGTCCTCAATGTCCATCCCTCGCGGCGTCCCGACCTTCTGACGGATCAGGTGCTGTCGTTCAGTCAGCCGATCGCGGCGTGGAACTACACCGATGGTTTCGGGAATTCGTGCACACGCATTGTCGCCCCGCCGGGACTGACCACGATTTCGACCGTGTTCGAGATCTACGACAGCGGCCAGCCGGATGCGGTGCCGCTGGATGCGCAGCAACACGAGATCAAGGACCTGCCGGACGACGTGCTCGTTTTCCTTCTCGGCAGCCGTTATTGTGATACGGACCGGTTGAGCGATTTCGCCTGGGCGACGTTCTCGCAGACGAAACCCGGCTGGCCGCGGGTGCAGGCCATTGCCGATTTCGTACACGGCCATATCGAATTCGACTACCTGAAAGCCGATCTACTCCGTACCGCGCATGGTGGCTATTGCGACAAGACCGGCGTCTGCCGCGACTTTGCGCATCTTGCCGTAACGCTCTGCCGCTGCCTGAACATACCAGCGCGCTATTGCACAGGATATCTCGGCGATATCGGCGTGCCGCCCGATCCCGCGCCGATGGATTTCAGCGCCTGGTTCGAAGTCTATCTGGGCGGCCACTGGCATACGGTCGATGCCCGGCACAATGTTCCGCGCATCGGCCGCATACTGATGGGAACCGGCCGCGACGCGACGGACGTGGCCATCTCGACCGCTTTCGGCCCGGCTGTATTGAAGCAATTCGATGTCGTGACGGAAGAGGTGCCCGGCGATAACGGCGCCATCGCCTGAACATTTTCACGATCAGCGGAAATCCCGTGCGGTGAGCGTCAGATTGTTTCCGCGCCGATTTGCATAGGCTCTGGCGGCTGCTTCCTGGATCGTAGAGCGTGCGGCGTCAAAGGCATTGAGACAGGCAAGCTCCGAAGCGTTCGCCGCAGCGGATTGTCCAAGCGCTGCTGCTTCGACGAGAAACCTGATTTCAAACATGCCGTCGTAGCCGGTAAAGCGTACAGCCTTCCTCGTTTCGTCGAACGTCCGGCTTTTGTTGGGAAAGATAAGCGTCATTCGGTTAGTCCTCCAAATGAGCGCGGTCAGCCCGAAGAGCTGCAGCGATCAGATCGGATTCAAAAGTGTGAGCACGCAGTTGCTGATTGAAATCGACGAGCTGTTCTGTGGCCAGCGAGCTCGGTTCTCCCCGCAGTAAAACACCCGCAATATGGGCTTCCTGCGCTGCGATGTGCTTTCTGTCTTCCGCGACGCGCCGGCGGGAAAGCTCCAGATCTTTCGAAGAATAAGCCATAGCTTATTATAGCACGGCTTTGAGCCGAAATCTAAGTAACGCCAAAATGAAAATCTTCCGATCTTCCTTTCTGCGAATAGTTTTAAGCCATGCTGGCCATCAGCTCTGGCTTTGCATCTGGCCCTGATCTTCGACCTTGACCATGACCGAGAGCTTCTCGCCCGGCGTGCCGATGCGCATGCCGGAGACAGGGGCTGCGTCGCGGTAGCACAGGCCGGAAGCGACGCGGACGTAGCGGGCATCGGGGCAGATGTCGTTTGCCGGATCGAAGCCGACCCAGCCGAGGCCAGGAATGTGCGCCTCGCCCCAAGCGTGTGTCGCGGCCTGCTCCGCCTTCCCCTCCATCATCAGGTAGCCGGAGATATAGCGCGTCGGCACCTGCAATGCGCGAGCCGCGGAAACGAAGATGTGGGCGTGGTCCTGGCAAACGCCGCTCTTCTTCTCCATCGCCTGTTCGGCGGTCGTGTCCGTGTTGCTGGTCCCCGGCTTGTATTCGACCGCTTCGTGAATGGCCGCCATCAGCGCGTGCATCAGCGCGAGCTCATTGTCGCCTTTTACGGTCCGTATGAGTTCCCTGATGAGCCTGCCGGGCTTGGTACGCGGCGTGTCGCGCAGGAACAGCCACAGCGGGCAGAAGCCTGAATGCGGGCCGGTCACTCCATTGCGATCTTCGGTTTCGACTTCACCTTCGGCGACGATGCGCGTCACCTGCTGTTCGCCTTGCAGCGAGACGAGGTTCACATGGTTGCCGAACTGGTCGTCATACTCCACCTCTGGCTTGGCGCCTTCGACATGCAACGACCAGTTCAAGACCTTCTGACCGAAGGCTGAGGGCGGTGTCAGGCGCAGCCGCTGCAGCGAGAACTGCGACGGCTCGTCGTAGTGGTATTCGGTGACATGGCTAATCTTCAGTCTCATCTCATGCCCCGCTTATACGTAGAACCGATAGCCGTCGGAAATTTCCATGCCCAGCTGGTTGTTGCGATTGACGAAATCCTCAAGGAATTCGTGCAACCCCTGGTCCATGACGTCCTTGATCTGCCTCGTTTGCAATGATGTCCGGATGGCGTCGGCGGTATCGTGGGCCGGCAGCCGTTCACCGCCGTAACTGCTCGATATGTAGCCGAGGTTGCTGACGATCTTTTCGTAGCAATAGGCCAGCG
Source organism: Rhizobium sp. SEMIA 4085 (assembly GCF_013004495.1). Classification (NCBI taxonomy): domain Bacteria; kingdom Pseudomonadati; phylum Pseudomonadota; class Alphaproteobacteria; order Hyphomicrobiales; family Rhizobiaceae; genus Rhizobium; species Rhizobium sp. SEMIA 4085. The sequence continues at coordinate 187 of NZ_JABEPH010000484.1, read as the reverse complement.
ACCGCGGCATCTGGCCATTCAAGATCAGGAAGTCGGCGATATTGGCCGCCTTGTACTCCTCATCATAGGCCCAGCTATAGGAACGGTGCGCTGAAACCGAACGCAGGATCGATTCCCACTGCACATTGTCGATCGAGGACCCCACCTGCGAAATGGATGGCAGCAGCACGTAGTACTTCACGTCGAG
>NZ_JABEPH010000483.1:0-3595 GCF_013004495.1 Rhizobium sp. SEMIA 4085 | reverse complement strand
CTGGAATCGTTCGGGTTCTTCTCTACCGGCTTCGCCCACGCCCTTGCCTTGTCCGTGCCCCCTACCAGGCGGAGACGTTGCGGACGCGCTACCGAGTTCGCTGGCCTTGCTGTAGTAAGCCAGCGCATTTTCATAGTCTTCAACGGCATCGTAGGCACGACCAGCTTGATAGGTGAGCCGCGGGCTGCCGGGGTGGGATTCGACCGCGGCAAGACAGGCGGTGACTGACTCCGGAGACGGTTTCTCTATTCCCGTGCAGGACGCAAGACGCTGCTTGTCATCGGGGTGCGCGGCAAGACGATCACATTCGGTCTCGGGGACGCCATCATGGAAATCAGACTGTATGGTTTCTCTGCTGTCAGCTGCCGTCGCGGTCGAAGACAGGAGAATGACCAGCGCGACAGAATTCCAGCCAGTCTGAGACAGGCTCCAGCGTCGAAATCTCTTTAGCATGCGTGCGCCCCGCGATCTCCACTCATCATCGCTGTTATCACGTGAGTCCGCGTGACGCGTACTCCAAATGCGGGAGGCGTCTGCCCTCAAACTGTGAAATAGCAAGAGATGAAACATTATCGGAGCGCGCAATGTATCCCAAACCAATTCTATTGACTGCCTGCTATGTGGCGCTCACCTCGTTCGCCGCTGCAGCGGACTGCAATTTCGCCAAGCCGATAGGAGGATGTCGCGCCACCATCTCGATCGACAGCGTTTCAGGCTCGAAGGGCAGCTATTCGGCCGAGGTCACGGTCAAGAGTTCCGCAGGGGCATGTTCGAAGGTGGAGTATTATTTGGACAATACGCCTCAGACCACTGTGATCCGCAGTGGAAGTTCGGAGCCAGAAAGCCTGTTTGGTACGAAGCCCATCACGAAGAAGAGCATATCGGCCCGGAAGTGCACGTCCTATGCGAACGCCAATGCAAGCAAGGACAGCGCCGGCAATAGAGCGATCGGTCCCGAGTTCTTCGAAGGACGGTGGCAGGGGTCCGTTGGCATGCTGCTGCTGAGGGCAGGACTTGTTCTCGATCTCTCGGTTGAGGGGAATGAGGTCAGAGGAACATCCACGGCACAGAACAGCGGAGAAGTCGTCCAGGTGAACGGCACTGTAAGCGGCGGAGTGCTCACCTACACCTACGCGCAGCCAGCGGACGGGAGGCCTGCCTCTGTAAGGATAACGAGGAAGTCTGCGAATTCCATTTCCTACAGCGGCAGTGCAAGCGGCGTGACGCTGTCAGGTACGTTGCAAAGGCTGTAACACACAAATCACACGGACGGATTTAGCATTGTCCCGCGAAACCTGCCTACAAATACCAGAGCCGTCTCGGCAGCCGATCGTCAAGCGATGCCGACGGACAGACCTATGGCGTACTGTTTGACAGACCCTTCCGGTCAAGCTCGGTCTCTCAATGTTCGCACTCAGACGAGAAGGGTCTTCGCGCAGACGGGAGCGGGATACGAAGTGGTTGTTTCCCTTGGAAGACGGCGACAGCGATTGGGAAAGCCGAGAGCAAGGGGATTGCCGGAGTTTCTCGACTTACGAGTTGAGGTGTTACGTTGTGCCGGGAGTTGCTGAAATGAAGAGCGCTGATCTCATGAAAGATCGGACGCGGGAAGATCAATGAGGTTCAGGCGTGTCAGGAGTGTCGCTAGTTCTGCCTGCCGTCCCGTATTCGTCTTACTAAAGATGGAGCGCAGATGAGTCCGTGCCGTTTCGTAGGATATCGATCTGTCCTTCGCGACTGTTTGCAAGGTCATTCCTTGAGAGATCATCGTTGCGATGGTCGCTTCGGTGGCTGTGAGCCCGAAAAGTTGGCGGAGCTGTTGCTGATTTTGCCTTTGTTTCCGGCCGACATCCTCAATGAGGCAAACGCCAACCGAGTGCGCAAAGAAATCCGGTAGATTGCCGCCCAGGCGTTGTATGCGCAGCACCATAGGTCGCATGCCGTCCCGTGGTATCGTGAGCGGGCGTGAAGGTTCGTCGGGTCGGAGCCATCTCTCCGTCGTTACCGAGCGCATTCGCTTTTGGATGGCTGTGGTCACTTCGGGGACACGAGAACAAATGGTCCGGTTGCTGAGGTATATCTCGTCTCCGAAGAGTCTCTCAGCGTCAGGTGTCACCTCCGTCACGCGGCAGAGCCGGTCGAAGAATATCGCTGCGACACCTGTCGCCCGGAATGCATCGACCATCCCGCCGATCCTGCTCGCCGACATACCCCGCATGATCATGGCGGATGCCATCAGGCGCTCGCGGGCGTTCTGGAGTACCGCGGCTTCCTCATCGCTGAAAACGTCGGAGCTGAGCGTCCTGTGCAGGGTAAGACAGAGGAGGTCCTCCGGTGACGAAAAGCCGATTATGCATGTCCGGCCGATGCCGTGTTCCGCCTGGAAGCGATAGTACTCCAGGTGCTCGAACTGGTCGCGGGTGGTGTACTGCTGGTCCCGCATCGTTCCGTCCCTCATCATGAGGGGAATGCCGCGGAGACGCCATTCGTTGATGTGCCAGCCATTGGCGAAGTAGTCTTCCAGGGCGGGCTTAACACTTTCGGTGGCGATGATCAGGTCAGGAGACCGCGCATTCGCCGGAATGATATTTGCGCCGAATGAACCAGTTGCGGCGGTTAGACTATCCAGAATTTGCGGCCACAATGACGCATCGACCGCTGCTTCCAACGACTTGTCGAGTGCTTGATCCAGCCTGCACAGATCAATAGGCATCGGGTCTACCAGACATCATTCTTTCGACGGAACCTGCGACCACGTTGTTGGAGAGTTCGATGCTGACTCCCGAACCGCTGGTGGCATCGGTGACACTATGCGCAGGATGGTGATCTCCGGTGTGCTGGCTCGGATCGCAATCAGGCTTGTCTAAGAGAATGAGCATAAGCAACTGTAATACAAACAAAAACGAGACTTCAGCACAGGCTACACAAGAAATCCCGGAAGTAAAGATGAAACTTCTTGTTTCGAATGCCAGGTCTGGTCTTTTCGAGCGCCGCAACAGTTCCGACTTCAGGCATAAAGGAAAGCCTAACGCAATTGGAGTATGTGTTGCGACAAGAGAACGTGTTATTAAAGTATGAAAGGGCTGTTAAGAAACAATTAGAACTATGAAAACTACATCTAATACAAATAATGAAGATGTTATTGCAGCCTACATGGCAATGTATGAGATTAGCCTCAACGAAGCCATCATTATGTCAAGCCGGGAAACACCCAAGGAGCGTCTTGAGACATGCCTTGAGTGGCGTGCCATTTACGAACACTCTTCACCGATATTTGAGCGATTTCCCATGACCTCCAACATTCCCATTGATGTCTTGCCTCTCAAAGAGCTTGGCATAGGGACAGCAAAGGATCACTTCGCCGCCAGGGAAACCCATCTGATTAAACGATGGACGCCCGTTGGAAACTGGTTCCACGACCGTGGGAGATTTGGGTTGGACCCGTACCAGAAGTCTACAGGCGGAAAAATCCTCCCTCGTGTTTCCGGGAGTTTGCGTGACGGAACTCCATTCTCGGGCGTCAATTTCGCGAGCCAGGACTACTTGTCGCTGTCGTCACACCCACGTTTGGTGAGGGCGGCAAGCGGTGCAGCAA
>NZ_JABEPH010000482.1:0-3660 GCF_013004495.1 Rhizobium sp. SEMIA 4085 | reverse complement strand
CGCGCCTGGGGTGGGGCTCTGCACGATGCGGCAAGGGGCGGCAATCGCGAACATGCCGGCCAGCTTATCGATCAGGGCGCGAATATCGCCGAGCCGGACGCCGCAGGAGAGCCGCCTTTACTGATCGCGGCGCTTGCCGGAAACAAGGATGTCGTCGCACTCCTTCTCGAAAAAGGCGCCGATATCGAGATCAGAAACAAGGGCGGCCTGACGGCGTTGCACGCGGCAGCCTATGGCGGGCACCTCGATGTCGTTGAGCTGCTCGTATCGAAGGGTGCGCTGATCAATGATGAAAAGAACTTCTACCAAATGTCGCCGCTTCATGCTGCGGCCGAAGAAGGTCATGCCGATATCGTCGCCTTCCTCGTCGCGCACAAGGCAAACATAGAGGCGAAGGAACGCAACGGCTACACGCCGTTGACGCAGGCCGGATGGCGATCCCACTGGGATGCCGCAGACCTGCTGTTGAAAGCGGGCGCTGTTTGCCAGCAGGCCGACCTGGTCGGCGAGTGGCTGTATGGCGAGTGCACGAAGCGGAAATAGCGCTTGCTGCATCTCATCGCCCGAACTGGGAGAATGGACACATGTCATATCGCAAGCAGACGGGCGGGACTCCCGCCTACATTATCGCTGGCGCGGCGATCCTCTTGGCGTTTGTGCAGCCGGCCTCGGCGCAAGAGCCGGTGAATACCGGCTATTTCGGGGACGTGGCGATCAAGGGCTACGATCCGGTTGCCTATTTCACCGAGAACAGGGCCGTGGAAGGATCTCCGGTCTATTCGTATCGTTGGCTGGGTGCCGAATGGCATTTCACCAGTTCCGAAAACCGCGACCGCTTCATCGCCGAACCAGGCAAATATGCGCCTCAATACGGCGGCTATTGCGCTGACGGCGTTTCCTTCGGAACCGTCACGACCAATATCGACCCCAAGGCATGGCGGATCATCGATGGCAAGCTCTATCTGAGTTACGATCCCGGTGCCGCGGAAGGCTTCGAAAAGAAGCCGACCAAGGTCGTCGACTCCCAAAAGCACTGGTCGGAGGTGCAGAGCACCCTGATTTCCGACAAGGTGCGCAAGGACTGGCAGGATATGTCGGCCAAGTGAGTTCACGGGGTCAGCGAGAAGAACTTCAGCGCCTGCGGGGTTACGTGAACATACTGTGCGCCGGCTTGTCCGGCGTCCTTGTTTCTGTAAACTTGCCCGCACACCATGCGATCGAGAAAATAGCCGCCGAACCGCTCGCAGAGCCTGTTGCCCTGCACCTCCACCGTGCCGGTGATGTTGGTATTGGCGCTGCGGTAGGCGGTATTGCCGGCCTTGTCGAAATACTGGACGAACACCGTTCCGTTTTTGTGTTTTCCGCTCCACGTCTTGTCGCTGATCAGGTTGCGCAAGGCGTCTGCATCAAGCTGATCAGCTTCCGAACCGACGAACCCAAACGGCCATTCCGGAATCCCGGCCGCGCGCAATCCCGCTAGATGGTGCTCCAGGTCGTCTTCGCGCCAGTAGTCGTAGAGATAGTGGTAGTAGGTAAGGTTGGCGTCCGGAAACAGTTCCAGAAGCTTGGCCTTTTCCTTCGCGCCGCGAACCCGGTCCCCTTCATACGCATAAGCTGCCGTCAGGTACTCGCGCGCAGGCTCTGCGTTGGGCAGCGCATCCCGCGCCGCCTCGATGAGCGGAATTGCGCGCCTGTTGTCCCGCGCAGTGTAAAAGACGATTCCGGCCAGCAGCCGGAAGCTCGACGGTGGAGCGGGATCGAGCCGCAAAGCCTTTTCCATCTCAGCTACGGCTTCTTCGTGACTTCCCGTATGGGCGAGGATCAAAGCCAGGTTGCCGAAGGCCTCCGCACTGTTGGGCTGCGCCTGTACCGCCCGGTTTGCCGAGTCCCGCGCCTCCGCGGCCCGACCGTCAACCAGCTGCAGCAGGGCGAGAACGGTGTGGGCGCGTGCATTGTCGGGGTCGAGCTTGAGCGCTTGTCCGGCCGCATCATAGGCGATCTTGCGCGCCACAGCCGCCGACCAGAGGAAGTTGTAGTCGTTGCGCCAGACGTCGACGGCAACGCGCGCAATGCCGGCATGCGCATCAGCAAAGTTCGGATCGAGATCGATCGCCTTCTGATAATAGGACAGCGTGCGCCGATAGGTTTCCACGTCGCTGTAGGCGAGGCCCTCCTGCTCCGCCCGCATGTAGTAATCGTAGGCTTCCAGATTGTCGCTCGGTATCCGCTCCAGCTGGGTGCGCTCGCCCTCGCTGAGTTCCACCGCGAGCGCGGAGATGATCTTGCCGGTGACGTCGTCCTGGATTGCGAAAAGGTCGGCATATTGGCGGTCGTAGCGCTCGGCCCAAACCGAAAGTCCGCTCAGCGCGTCGATCAGCTTGACGTTGATCCGCAGCCGCGGCCCCGCGCGCTGCAACGTGCCCTCGAGCACGTAGTGGACGCCGAGCTCCGCCGCGACATCCTGAATCTTTCCTTCACCGTTGCGAATGGCAAATACTGAATGTCTGGCGATGACGAAGAGCCCCGAAACCTTGGACAGTTCCGTGATCAGGTCGTCGGTCAGCCCCTGCGCCAGATGATCCTGCTCCGTATTGCCGCTGACATTGATGAACGGCAACACCGCCACCGAAGGTTTGTCCGGCAAGGGATAGGCGAAGCGCTCGACCAGCGTTGGCGTCAGGCCAAGCTCCCACGGCTGCCACCAGTAAGCTGTGGCAGCGGCCAAAAGCAGGACGGCAATGGCAGCCGCCAGCCCGGCAGGCATCCTCAACAGACGCTTGAAGCTTCTCGGCGATGTCTGGGCTTTATTCGGATCCAGCACGACCCGGTAGACGCGGATCGGCTCGACGATGCTCTTCGCTTTTTGCCTGCCAAGCGAGGTGTAGCCGACATCAAGCTTGGTTTTTACCTGATCGTAAGTCGTGCCGGAGATCGCAATCCCGCCCGGCTCGGCAAGCGCCTGTATGCGGTCCGCGATATTGACGCCATCACCCTGAATGTCGTCGCCCTCGACAATGATGTCTCCAAGGTTGACGCCGATGCGGAAATCGAGCCGCATCGCTCCATCGTCGGATGCTTTTAGCAATGCCTTCTCGCGCTGTACGTCTATTGCGCAATGCAAGGCATCGACAACGCTGTGAAATTCAACAAGTAGGCCGTCTCCCATGGTCTTCACCAGCCGGCCGTGATGTTCGGTGATCTTGGGCAGGATGATGTCGTCCATATCCGCCTGGAAGCAGCGGCGCGTGCCCTCTTCGTCGATCTGGCTCAAACGGCTGTAACCGGCGACGTCAGCGATCAGAATTGCTGCAAGACGGCGCTTCATGTCTTCCCCGCATGCTGCGATGGCTCCCGGGCGCGCATCTTACCGCAGGTTGATTTGCGAAGCCATTATGCTGTCAGCAAGATGCGGGCGTGATCACCTGCCAAGCAGTTCGTCGAGCTTTGCCTGCTCCTCCGCCGTCAGCGGGAGACCGGGCGGCTTTCCCGCACGCCGCCGCGCGAACACCAGCAGCGAGACGCCACCTACGATGACAAGGAGCACGGGCGCGGTCCAAAGCAGCATGGTGCGGGTACTGAGGCGAGGCTGCAGCAGCACGAATGCGCCGTAGCGCGAAACGATGTAGTTCAGTACCTCCTCGTCGGTGTCGCCATCGGTGA
>NZ_JABEPH010000481.1:0-3664 GCF_013004495.1 Rhizobium sp. SEMIA 4085 | reverse complement strand
CTGTTGTGACCGGGATAAAGCCGATCGAAAGTCTGCGCTTGATCTGTATAAGGTGCGGTCCTGAAGATCGGGCGCTCCTTCGGCCCAATATAGTACATCTGCAGCTTCGATGCGCCATTTTTCAGGAGGTCGGGCGCGACAAGATCAAGGACCGCACTCGTCTCGATATCCGTCTGCACCTGCGGCAGCGGACGGCGATCCTTGTCCAGGAGGTAGCCCCACACGCTGACGACCGACGGCGCCCCTGGAAGGTTCTGCGCCCATTTACCCTTGGCGTCAAACGTCACGGTCACCGCATCTGGAGCCGCCCTTGCCATGGCGGCTCCAATCTCCCCGTTCCTCGCTGGTTGATCGATCTGACCCTGAAGCACGCCTGTCAACGCCTTGACGTCGGAATGGACCTGGTGGAGAAGCAAGCCAACCTGCGCGGCCGTGGAATCGGTATAGGCGCGGATATAATCTTGACTTGCCCGTTCAAGGCCGTGTCCCACTTCGGCCGTCGCATCCCGAGAAAGTCGCTGGACATTCCAAAGGGCGAGACCGCCGCTGACAAGCAGGTCAAAAAGGACCGCCCCACCGACAACAATCATGAATTTCGCGCGAAATGAGCGCAGGCCGAGTCTTGGCTTCCTGATCGGCGCGGTCATCATAGCGGTTTTCGCCCGGACGCTGCCCAAATGGGCCAGCCGGCGTAGCCCTTTGGATGAAGCGCCGCAAAGATATGGTCGGCGAATCCTTGTTTGAAACGTTCGATGAATTCCGCTGAATCGCCCCTGCGGACGGACATTTCGCCTGCGTAAACATCTCGCCATGCCGCGATGACGTCTGCGAACTCCTGGGGATCGCCGTCGAGGTTGGTGACCATGAAACTTTCCATTTTCACCGCCTCGAAGCCCGCGTCCAACAATAGACGCAAGCTCTTTGGCCCCATTTCGACGTCCATGTCGAAATGGCTAAAGAGCTTGGCGACCTCGTTATAAGTCCATTGGATGCTGTCGGCCCGCGGCTCCCCCAGGCAGTGGGAGTTCTTCTCGTTGGTGATGTAAACCCGGCCGCCAGGTTTGCAGATCCGATAGAGCTCCCTGAGCAGCAGTTCGGGGCGATCGAAGATTTGCAACGAGTGCCGGCAGGTCACGAAATCGAACTGGTCGCTTTCGAACAGCATCTGCGATGCATCGCCGTAAGTGTATTCAATATCGCGGACATCGAACCTTTCGGCAACATCACGGGCATAGTCGAGGCTTGGCGAGGAATGGTCTAGCGCAACGATCCTTGCTGGACCGAACTCCTTTCTGACAAGCATCGCGAAATCGCCAATGCCGCAACAGATGTCGGCAATCACCATGCCGTTGCGAAGCCCATGGCGCGGCAATATCTCTCGCTCATGCCGCCACGTCATCTTGGTCTGCGTTCTGAGGATTGGAATGAAGCTTTTGTTTTCAACGAATGTCTGGCCGGGATAAAAAGCCGAGTCGTAGATCTCGAGCGCAATGTTCGGTGAAAGATCGCTCAAATGCCGGAACATCCGTGCCGCCCAGGCGACAACGCTTGATGCGACGACCACGAATTTGATTTCGGGCCTTAAACGCGAAGCATCGACCAAAACCCGCGTCAAGGCACGAAATGCCGTGCTGTTCATATGCGTAACGCGCTTTAGATTGACGTATAAAACACCGCTGACGGTCTCGATACCATTTCGCAGCAGCAAGAGATCGTCGGCAATTTCAGCCGTGGAATGAGGTCGAAGCACGCCGGCAAGGGAGAATTCCTGATCGTTGATGTTGAATTGCGCTGTAAAGACAGGCGAAGGACTTTGTGCAGTCAATTCAGTAGCCTTTCGAGCGGCAGGTCGACAATGAATGCAAGTGTGCCGATACCCAAATCGCGGATCTGGATTTCCGCGTCATAGTTCACAACCAGTCCGAGCAGGATCGCTTGGCCATCGGAGGCGGCATCGTTGGTGATCAAGTTGCAATAATTTATAACGGCTCGGCGGTTTTTTAATCCCAGGACAATCTTCCTGTAGAATTGTCGCTGTTCTGTCGGGCAAGGAAAGATCAGCTCGATGCGCTCGGTCTCCTGACAGCGATAAAAGTTGCATACGAACTCACCGTCATTCGCCTCTGAGCGAAACGACATCTCCAGAAGCTCGTTAAGGGCTGAGGAGAGCAGGTTGGAATGGCGCACGGGATCGCGCCGGTCATGGCTGACCATTCGAGCGACGTAGTTGGACAACTGATCGCAATGCAGCCAGTCGGCGGTAAAGCTCGCCATGTCCATCTTCAGACTGAGCAACTGGTCAAATGTGGGGCCAATTGCCGCTTCTTGATTCGTCAATCGACACCTCCTTGGCGAATTGCCGCTTCACTTTTCAGCATTTGACCCGATCATTATTCGGGTCCCGTGTCAGCATGCTTGCCAATAAATTCATCAACCATGTCGGCCCCCAGCGGCGGGCTCAGGAAATAGCCTTGCAACCGGTCACATCCCTCCGCCTGCAGCCAGGCGGCCTGTTCGGCCGTCTCAACGCCTTCGGCAGTCACGCGCATCCCGAGCCCGTGGGCCATGGCGATGACGAAGCGTACGATGGTTTGGCTCTTCTGATCATCAGGCAGGTCGTTGATAAAGTACTTGTCTATCTTGATGTTATCGAAGGGAAAGTTCTTCAGATAACTCAAAGAGGAATACTCGGTTCCGAAGTCATCGAGGGAAATTTGGATGCCAAGCACGTTGAGCGTGTTCAGCGTATCAAGATTGTTGATCGTGCGCTCCAGCAGCACGGTTTCGGTGATCTCGAGCTCCAAGCGCTCCGAGGGCAGTCCGACGACGTCGAGGGTTTGCGACACTCGGTCGGTCAGACCCGGGGTTAAAAATTCGGCGGGAGACAGGTTTACCGCAAGAGTATAGTGGGCAGGCCAGGTCGAAGCCTGCCTGCACGCTTCCTCTAGCACCCATTGACCGATTTCGCTCATAAGGCCGTCTGATTCCGCCATCGGGATAAAGGTGATCGGGGAGATCACGCCGAGGATTGGGTGGCGCCAACGCAGCAGTGCTTCGAAGCCGGCTATCGCCAACGACCGATCGACCAGCGGCTGATATTCGATAAAGAATTCACGGTGTTGCAGCGCAACCCGAAGGCTTCGTCTCAATACCTCTCGCTGTTCCAGCACATGCAGCATGCTCGGATTAAAGGTCCGCGCGCGCCGACGTCCGTCCTTCTTGGCGGCATAAAGGGCAACATCGGCAGCCTTCATCAACTGCTCGCTCTCATTGCCGTCGCGAGGTGCGATTGCAACGCCTATACTGGCACCGACAAACACGGTGATTCCGTCCACCGTGAAAGGCTTGCGAAATTCGGTGATCAGCGATTCTGCTAATTTTTCGGCCTCATCCGGTTGCTCTCGGGCGATCTGTATGACGGCGAATTCGTCGCCTGCAAGGCGATAGGCGGTCTCGTCCTTGCCCAGCGCCTTTCGAATCCTTTCGGCCGCAAGCTTCAGGCCGATATCTCCGGCTCCATGGCCCAGCGTATCATTGACGGGCTTGAAATCGTCCAGATCGATCTGCATCAGTGCAAGGCCTGCCTTTGCACGGACCGGGAGAATTTTTCCCAGTTTGTCGCTGAATTGGCGGCGGTTGGGCAGCCCGGTCAAAACATCATGGG
>NZ_JABEPH010000480.1:0-3698 GCF_013004495.1 Rhizobium sp. SEMIA 4085 | reverse complement strand
CATATGCGGTCTGCAATTCACCCGGTCACCCTGCGCTTTCCGCGGCACTGGTTAACAGAGCGTTTCTCTCGTATGCATCTGCCTGGCGACAGGTGCCAAGTGAAGCTGGGGCGGCGTCCGACGGACACGACCCTTCACGGACCTGTCGCGGCGGCCTATTGGAGGAAGCGTAGCCATGGGTGACGATGTCGTCGTGTCGTCCATAAAGCTGCGGTCGCCACAAACTCTGTTTTCAACTGGGTTCAGTTCCGGCGAGAGCGACGTCAGCAACGCCAAGATGACGAGGTCAGGCATCTTCAGTCTCAGCGTTTATCGGGCGACATTATTTCTTGCAAACGATTAAGTCTTAAGAGTTGACATTACGCAATGGCGGAAGGTAGCATAAAGCATGATGGAATAAATGATATCGTTTTATCGATACTGGTAAGTATCGATGTTGAGTAATGCACCTTTAAGACAGCGTTTACACCTGAATCCGTTGCTTCGCGCAAAAATCGGTCGACGTTCTTTTAACCTTGCCAGCTGCAGCGACATTTATATTTGTACGAGGCGCGCGCTTTGTTGGGTTTTGACTTTAAGTATCATGGTTAATGGAACACTAAATTCTGGAGCAGCGTGAGGGTATATGATTAAAATCAATCTTTGCGGGCCTTTGAAAGGCGCTCAGAGTGTCATTGCTCCATACAGAGGGATAAGAGGCTAGCGGCATGAAGTTTCACGGAACACCTTTGGATGGTGCATACGTTATCGAGCCGGAACCGCGCGGGGACGAACGAGGATGGTTTCAGCGCGTCTTCTGCGAGCGAGAAATGGCCGATGCCGGCATGGAAGGCCGCTTCGTACAAGTCAATAACTCGTTCAATGCCGAAGCGGGCACCCTGCGTGGCCTGCACTATCAACTCCCGCCGTCGCCAGAAGTTAAGATCATCCGGTGCATCTCCGGAGCACTGTGGGACTGTATCGTCGATCTGCGGCCCGATTCGGCGACGTACCTCGGTTGGCACGCGGTTGAGTTAACGGGTGAGAACCGGCTGGCATTTTATGTGCCCCGTGGATTTGCCCACGGGTTTGTGACACTAAGGCCCAACACCGAGACCTTGTATCTTGCCAGCGAATTCTATGATCCAAAGTCGGAGCGCGGTGTGCGTTGGAATGATCCGAAGTTCGGCATCACCTGGCCGGTTGAAGGGATCGTAATTTCGGAGAAAGACGCGAAATGGCCAGACTTCGATGAGGATTTTCATGGCGTGGAAAGCCTACGCGGCATCTAGGAGCAGGAGGTTCTGATGGTGATTGACACGCTCCTGAAGAAACGGGAAGAGGATGGCCGTCCCATTAGGGTCGGGATGTACGGCGCGGGCTTTATGGCAAAGGGCATCGTCAACCAGATCTCCAACTCCGTGCCGGGAATGATCCTTTGCGTGATCTGCAACCGAAACGTGGAGAAGGCTATGTTAGCCTACCGCGCTGCTGGCCATGAGGCATCCTACGCCTGCGACAGCCGCAAACTCTCGGACTTGATTTCCGAAGGCACGCCGGCTGTCACTGACAATCCGGCGTTGCTATATGAGTCGGGTGATCTGGATTGCTTGATTGATGCGACGGGTGCGATCGAATATGGCGCCAACATCACCTTAGGTGCAATCGCGCATGGTCGCGACATGGTGACCATGAATGCCGAACTGGACGGCACGGTTGGTCCGCTTCTCAAGAAAAAAGCCGACGCGGCAGGGGTAATCCTCACGGCCTGCGATGGAGACCAGCCCGGGGTACAGATGAACTTGTGGCGCTTCGTCAAATCCATCGGCCTTACGCCGCGGATGTGCGGAAATATCAAAGGCCTACAGGATCCCTATCGCACACCGACAACGCAGGCCGAATTCGCGGCAAAATGGGGGCAGGACCCGCATATGGTCACCAGCTTCGCCGATGGCACGAAGATTAGCTTTGAGCAAGCTATCGTCGCTAACGGCACTGGCATGTCCATTTTGAAGCGCGGCATGACAGGTGTCGAGCATCGTGGCCATGTCGATGAACTCGTCAACGCGTATGACATTGAGGCGCTGAAGGCCGTCGGTGGGGCCGTCGACTATGTTGTGGGGGCAACACCAGGTCCGGGTGTCTTTATTCTCGCCTCACACGACGATCCGAAGCAGCAGCATTACCTGAACCTCTACAAGCTCGGAACCGGCCCGCTTTATAGCTTTTACACACCTTACCATCTTTGCCATTTCGAAGTACCCCTCTCAGTGGCTCGGGTTGTCCTTTTACGCGATCCCGTGCTTCAACCACTGGAGGGCCCGAGGGTCGAGGTTGTGGCGACTGCAAAGCGCGATCTTAATGCTGGCGAAACGATCGACGGTTTGGGCGGCTACATGAGCTATGGCCAGTGCGAGCGCGTCGCTGAAGCCGGCGCTCGGGATTTGCTGCCCATGGGGGTCGCCGAGGGATGCGTCTTGAAAAAGGCCGTGGCGAAGGATCAGGTCCTTACCTATGCCGATGTGGCGCTGCCGGGGGGCCGCACCATCGATCTGCTGCGCCGCGAACAGACGGCGATGTTTGCTGCGTAGTGCCGGAGACGGAACGGGGACCCTCGCATCAATTTGTGGCTGATAATCTTAAATCGACGCCGCAGGGTAGATCGAGGCAGCGCTGGGCGAACAATTCGGCGTGGCGATCGTCGCGCTTCTTCTGAGAAGCGGGATCCGGCATTGAGGCGGCACTTCGCGCCTTAAGTTCTGAACGCTGGTAAGACGTCTTTGGCAAAGACATCGATGAACTTCGCTTGGTTGCGCCCGACATTGTGCAAGAATACCTTTTCGAAGCCCATGCGCGCATCATCACTCAACCATGCGATATGATCTGCAGGATCGGCCGAAATGCGGACATGCTGATCCATGTCTTCAGGACGAACGTGCCGACAGGCTTCGTCGAAATCCCCGGTGAGACGGAGGTCCTCTGCCATCGCCGCTGTCACCGCGTTGCTGCGCCACTGCTCGTAAGCATTCGCCCGTGCCTCGAACTGACTTTTTGCGTAGGAAACATGAGCCTGAAGGTAAAGAGGCTTTCCATTCCCGCCGCCGAGTCTGAAGGCGTCTATGATCTCTGCAAGTCGTTCGCGGGGTTGATTGACCGTAATTAATGCGTCTGCCCAACGGCCGGCCCACTCGGCTGTTTTTGCTGAAAGCGCACCGGCAACGATCATCGGTGGTTCCGTCGGGAGCGTGTAAAGTCTCGCCTCGTCAACCTTGATCGGCTTCAGACGACTGACCGTCTGTCCTGCCCAAAGCTCCTTCATGATCTCGACGCCGGCAAGGAGCCTGGCATTGCGTTCCGCCTTGGACGGCCAGTCGCCGCCGACAATGTGCTCGTTCAGAGCCTCGCCGCTGCCAACAGCCATCCATGTCAGCCTCCCCGGAAAGAGCTCGCATACGGTCGCGGCCGCTTGCGCGGTGATCGCCGGATGATAACGCCAACCAGAAGGAACCGTGATGAGCCCAAACGGCAGATGGGTTGCCTGCATTGCCGCTCCAAGCCATGACCAGACGAAACCCGACTGGCCCTGGCGTTCACTCCACGGGGCGAAATGATCAGAAGACATAATGCTCTGGAAACCGGCGGCCTCGGCACGCTGCACATAGTGTAGCAAGTCCGAGGGTGTGAATTGCTCATGGGACGCATGATACCCTATATGCCTC
>NZ_JABEPH010000479.1:0-3698 GCF_013004495.1 Rhizobium sp. SEMIA 4085 | reverse complement strand
ACTTAGCGAGTCATTTATAAAAGGACGCCGGCTCGTGGCCCACGGCATGACTGAGGACCAGCTGCTTCTCCCTGGCTCCCCGAAAATCGTGCGTCGGTTGCTTCTCCCCCACCCTGCCGCGCGCTGGCGGATAGCGGAAGCGGCGGCCGCCGATGCCGATTCGGACAAATACTGTTTTATTTTGCCGGATGAACTGCGCGAGTTCGCCACAGCTGAGATCGCGGGCCCTGACTTCCACGGCCTCGGCGGCAAGGGCGACCGACGGAAGCAAAAATGCAGCGGCCAAAATCACATTTCGCATGACACCTCTCAATGGCGGCCAGTTAAGCAGCAGTATCCGCGTCGTTCAAACAGAAATTTTTCGCCCTTGAAGGCGCGACGTCAAAAAACGCGCGCGCGCAATGCGCGGCATTGCAAAAGTATTGAAAAGTTTGGAGCGGGTAGCGGGAATCGAACCCGCGTATTCAGCTTGGAAGGCTGCTGCTCTACCATTGAGCTATACCCGCGGGGTGGTCCGATCCCAGTGACGAATGGTGGAGAGAGTTGGATTTGAACCAACGTAGGCTGAGCCAACGGATTTACAGTCCGTCCCCTTTAACCACTCGGGCATCTCTCCAGTTTTTCGTCTGGATCGTAACCAAGCTCGAAGACCCAGGAGCGTTACCGCCCCTCGATCTGCGCCGCGTATATGACCGGAGCATTTGCCCATGTCAACATGAAGACAATAGAAAAAACACGAAAAATTTCATCGCATGTTGAAAGCCGCCGCCGGCAAAGAAACCCTATGCGCGGTGAAGCACCGCCGTTATAAAGCCGCATGAGCAAAGACAACAAATCCGGCGGCAAGCCCGCAACCGACAAGTCCCCCAAGGATACGCACTACGCCACTCTGCGGCGTGCCCACCGTGATGCCAAGCGCGAGCGCGGCGAAATTCCGACGCCTCCTCCGCACAAGCGCAAACGCGGCGGCGAGGATTGGAAGGCGCCGGCGCTTACGGCCGACCAGGTTTATCTCTACGGCCTGCATACCGTGCGCGCCGCAATCGAAAATCCCGAGCGGAAAAACGTCAAGCTGACGGTGACGCAGAATGCGCTCACCCGCCTCGAAATCGATGCCGGCCAGCTCGGCATTCCAGTCGAGATCGTCTCGCCGCAGGATATCGACAAGGTGCTCGGCCCCGATGCGATCCACCAGGGCGTGATGCTGGAGACCCGCCCCCTGCCCGTCCGGCGCCTGGAGGCGCTGAAAGACAGCCCGCTGCTCCTCGTGCTCGACCAGGTCACCGATCCGCACAATGTCGGCGCCATCATGCGCTCGGCCGTCGCCTTCAATGCAGGCGCCGTTATCACCACGCAAAGACACAGCCCGACCGAATCGGGCGTGCTTGCGAAATCGGCTTCCGGCGCGCTCGAACTCATTCCTTATATACAGATTACCAATCTTGCCGACGCGCTTGGTGAATTGCACCGGCTCGGCTTCTTCTCGATCGGCCTCGATTCCGAAGGACCAGCGCCGATCGAAGGCACGTTCTCAGGCGACAAGGTTGCGCTCGTCCTCGGTTCCGAAGGCAAGGGTCTCAGGCAGAAGACGCGCGAGACCGTCAGCGCGCTTGCGCGGCTCGACATGCCGGGCGCGATCAAATCGCTGAACGTCTCGAACGCGGCTGCGATCGCGATGTATGCGGCCCGGCTTCATCTGAAGAAATAAGCGGACGTCTCAAAATGAACGAATGGTGGGCCCAAGGTTCGCCACAGCGCAGCACAACAGCAAGAGAGAAGGAAAATACCCGGCATGGCAATCCGGCCCCTCCTGTTCGGCATCCTGTTCATCGCAGTCTTCGTCGCCATCATTATCAGTATCATATGGGTCGATCCCACCCAGCCGACGCGCCAGCCGGATCCTCTGGCGCCTGTGACGCCGGTACCCACACCGACACCACCGGTGCAATAGCCGCCGGGAATCGCTCCGGCGGCATCGCGTTTGCTGATCGACGGCTGCTCCAGCAGCCCCATTCTCGATATCCCGATGATGCCACCCTTTTGAGAGCCGGCCACACGAATCCGGCATCAGCAAGCGAGCGGGCAATCACAGGTTGATGCCGAAATACAAATAGTGCGACCGGTAGTGATGACGCCGGTAATAACGTTCCCTCCACCTGCGCTCGGCGCGCCAGGGCCGGTAGTGGCGGCGCTCATAGGCATACGGATGATGGCGCCAGTAACGGCGTTCATGCCGCCACGAATGGCGCCCATGGCGGCGATAATCACGGTAGTGCACCTTCACGACGTCGCTCTTATCGACGGAAGCAACAGGTGCATGTACGGGAGCGGCAACCACGGGCTCGACGGCAACGACGGCCGATCCAAGCGACAGAAGCGCTGCAATGGCAAAACGGGCAATTCTCATGGCTCATCTCCTTGATGAAGGTGAGCGAAATCTGCGCCTCCTGCCCTGAACTGCTCCTGAATCGTTACTTCAGCTTTTGTTCATGAAATGAAGAGGGATTGGGTCTATGATAGATCACGAAATCGCGCCCAGGCCGGATTTTTCTTTACAGACCGGAAGAATCTGCTAGTTGGCACGCATTGCCCTTGTAGCTCAGTTGGTAGAGCACCTGATTTGTAATCAGGGGGTCGCGGGTTCGAACCCTGCCGGGGGCACCATATATTAGTTAATAAAATCAGGGACTTGATGCTGGACCGCGCTTGTTGGCGGTTTTTTTATGCGTCGATGATTTAACCAGAATTACCATGTTTTCCGGGCTCTTCCCGCAGGTTGCGACGATTCGATGGAATATGAATCGCGCATAAGAAGCAGGACGCCGCATACCAAGGGCCTAGCTTGGGACAACCAACGTATAATTTCGGGAGGGGCGGTCCATTGATATGTTGCTCTATCGCCTCAACACCCCAACCAAAGAGGCGATCAGCTGCGCCAAGCTGCTATCGACTCCGGTGTCTCTCACCCCTCTCTCACCGTGGTCGCCGGATATCGAATCCGCATTGACCGCCTCGCAGATCGGGGCGGTCTTTTTTTGATGTGGCTGTAAGAAAAGCCGCCGGCTGGCGAGGCGGTGCGCGGGCTGTGTGATCCGAAACATGCCGCTCACCGGCCGGCGCGCAAATCGCGCCGAGAAAGGAACAGTCCGCCACTCGAGAGTGAGCGTGTCGACGCCTACAAGAATGAGGACACAACGAAGTCCGTAGCTAACATTCGGCATGGCCGTTGTGCCGGGGGCCATTTGCATCACGATTTTTTGGCGCACGGTGCCACACGCCCGAGCAGTCCGGACGCTCCGATCGCATCGTCAGCCGAGGGCAGCCGTCCATACTCGTCGTCACTTGCTGCCGTCGTTCGAGCGTGACTTGCGCGCCTCGCTATTGGTCGAGGATGCCGTCTTTCCGTCGGGTTGCTGGCCGAAATAGGTGCCGCCGAGATGGCCGCCGGCGCTGGTGTTTTCGACTTGGCGTTCGGCCCGCTTCACGAGCTTTTTGACGTCTGTCTTGCTCATTTTGCCGCTCCATTGGCTGGTGGTGACATGGGAACAACGACACGCGGCTAAGAGAGTTCCCTCTTCGCGGGAAACCCGGCGCAACCGGACCGCGGCGTTGCTTTGAATGGCTGTTTCCTTGACAAATCTACCAGGCGCCCGTGAAAGTAACTCGCTCGTGGACGCTATGCCCATGATGGGTTGCGG
>NZ_JABEPH010000478.1:0-3699 GCF_013004495.1 Rhizobium sp. SEMIA 4085 | reverse complement strand
GTCCGGGCTCGATCATGAAGGTGGCATCGGGCGGCGAGCTTTCGCGCTTCCTGCTTGCGCTGAAAGTGGCGCTTGCCGATCGCGGTTCGACGCCGACGCTCGTCTTTGACGAAATCGACACCGGTGTCGGTGGTGCCGTTGCCGATGCGATCGGCCAGCGACTGAAGCGGCTCTCCGACCGCGTGCAGGTTCTCTCGGTCACCCATGCCCCGCAGGTCGCCGCGCGTGCAGCGACGCACCTGCTTATCTCCAAGGGACCGGTTTCCGACGGCTCTGAAAAGATTGCCACGCGCGTCGCAACGATGGTGCACAAGGACCGAACGGAAGAAATCGCCCGCATGCTTGCTGGAGCCTCCGTGACCGAAGAGGCGAGGGCGGCTGCGGCTCGGCTGTTGGCGGGAAATGGCTAGGCATTAGGTCATGCCGTGGGATCGTCTTCACCCAATCTCTCCCCGTTTTGACGGGAGAGGGACGTGCTAAACTCAAGCGCACGTTCTGCTGAAACGGCGCGGGCATTTACCTTCCCCCCGTCAGAACGGGGAAAAGGTGCCGATAGGCGGAAGACGGGCCGCCTCATCCACCTCTCTTTCAATCCATAATTTTTGCTCTAAAACGATTCCAGATTCTCTGGAGTGATCCCGTATGCCGACCGAGTCCGTTGCAGTTGAAGACCTGACGATCGATGATGCCGCCACCGAGCTCGCGCGGCTGGCAAAAGAGGTCGCCCATCACGACGCGCTCTATCATGGCAAGGATCAGCCGGAGATTTCGGACGCCGATTACGATGCGCTGAAACGGCGCAACGATGCGATCGAGGCGCGGTTTCCGGAGCTGATCCGCCAAGACAGCCCGTCGCGCCGCGTCGGCGCTGCACCTTCGGTGACCTTTGCGCCGGTCGTCCATGCGCGCCCGATGCTGTCGCTCGACAATACGTTTTCCCAAGAGGACGTGCAGGATTTTGTGGCGGGCGTCTATCGCTTCCTCGGGCGCCTGCCGAACCAGTCGATCGCCTTTACCGCCGAACCGAAGATCGATGGGCTCTCCATGTCGATCCGTTACGAGAACGGCAGGCTGGTGACGGCTGCAACGCGCGGCGACGGCACGACGGGCGAGAATGTCACGGCGAATATCCGCACCATCAAGGAGATTCCGAACGAACTGCCGAAGGGGGTGCCGGCCGTCGTGGAAGTGCGCGGTGAAGTCTACATGGCAAAGAGCGACTTCATGGCGCTCAACAAGCAGATGGAGGCCGAGGGAAAGCAGACCTACGTCAACCCGCGCAACACGGCAGCCGGATCGCTGCGCCAGCTCGACGCGAAGGTGACGGCAAGCCGCAAGCTGAAATTTTTCGCCTACGCCTGGGGCGAAATGTCCGACATGCCGGCCGACGCGCAATTCGACATGGTACAGCTCTTCAGGGACTGGGGCTTTCCGGTCAATCCGCTGATGAAGCGGCTGAATTCCGTAGCCGACATCCTCGCCCATTACGACGAGATCGGCCTGAAGCGCCCCGACCTCGACTACGATATCGACGGCGTCGTCTATAAGGTCGACAGCCTTGAACTGCAGCAGCGCCTTGGCTTCCGCTCGCGCAGCCCGCGCTGGGCGACGGCGCATAAATTCCCGGCGGAACAGGCTTTCACCACCGTTGAGAAAATCGAGATTCAGGTGGGGCGTACCGGTGCGTTGACGCCCGTTGCGCGGCTTACGCCCGTCACCGTCGGCGGTGTGGTAGTGACAAACGCGACGCTTCACAACGAGGATTACATCAAGGGTCTCGGAAACTCCGGTGAGCCCATTCGCGACGAAGAGCACGATATCCGGGTCGGTGATACCGTAATCGTGCAGCGGGCTGGCGACGTCATCCCGCAAGTGCTCGATGTCGTCATGGAAAAGCGGCCGGCGGACGCGGTACCCTACGAGTTTCCGAAGCGCTGCCCGGTCTGCGGTTCGCATGCGGTGCGCGAAAGAAACGAGAAAACCGGAAAGCTCGATTCGGTCACGCGCTGCACCGGCGGCTTCGTGTGCCGGGCGCAGGCAACCGAGCATCTCAAGCATTTTGTCTCGCGCAATGCCTTCGATATCGAGGGCCTGGGATCGAAGCAGATCGACTTCTTCTTCGAGAGCGACGAGGAGGCACTGAGGATCCGCACGGCGCCGGATATCTTCACGCTGGAGCGGCGCCAGCAGAATTCGTTGACGAAGCTCGAAAATATCGAAGGCTTCGGCAAGGTCAGCGTCGGCAAGCTTTATGCGGCGATCAACGAACGGCGCAGCATCGCACTTCACCGCTTCATCTACGCGCTGGGCATTCGCCATGTCGGCGAGACGACGGCGAAGCTGCTGGCGCGCTCCTATGGCACCTACGAGGCTTTTGCCGCGGCGATGAAGGAGGCCGCGCCACTCTCCGGCGATGCCTGGAACGACCTGAACGCCATCGAAGGCATCGGTGAGATCGTCGCCCGCGCGATCGTGGAGTTTTACAAGGAGCCGCGCAATGTCGAGGTCATCTCGGCACTGCTTTCAGAAGTGACGCCGCAGGAGGCGGAGCTGCCGGTCACCTCCGGCAGCCCGGTTTCCGGCAAGACGGTGGTCTTCACCGGCTCGCTCGAGAAGTTCACCCGCGACGAGGCCAAAGCCAAAGCCGAGAGCCTTGGCGCAAAGGTCGCCGGATCGGTCTCCAAGAAGACCGATATCGTCGTTGCCGGACCCGGTGCGGGCTCGAAGCTCGACAAGGCGCGCGAGCTGGGCGTCCAGACCATGGATGAGGACGAGTGGCTTGCGCTGATCCGTGGATGAGCTCGCTTGAGGAACGGCATTCTCAGGCGAAGGTTGCCTTTAGGCGTTCGGTATTCAATCGTCAGCAGCTCGAACCGGACGAGACCGTTAGAAATCAAAAAGACATTCGGCATCAACGTCGATCTCGTTGGCTATCACAGGGTGATCTTCGACATCGGCGGCAAAATACCGGGTGATCGTCGGGACGCATGCTGAATGTGACAGGATCGATCCGCAGATTTGTAACGGCCATCGGGCCGATTGGAAATGATGCTGATCTCGCTTGGGCGATTGGCGAAAACACACCGTATTTCGGTGCGCCTCAGGCAACCGGCTGCGCGGAGGCGGATCGAGCCGATGTGCTTTCCGATCTCATCGAAGCCTATGAAAGCCGACTGTCCTTATACCTTCATGGACATGCCGACCGCACGCAGGCTGACCTCGGCGATGTTCTTGGATCCCGTGCCCGGGCCTTCGAGATTCTCCACCGCATGCGCGCGCTTACGGTGGAAATGATCGTTAAGCTCAACGAGGCATGGGCCATTCCAGCCGGTTGCCTCGGAAAGCCTTACAAGCTGGCCGTGGCTTAGAGCGGCTTGAGGCGCACCCGCGCCATCGCATAAGCGTCGACATACCCCCCGGCACGGAAGGCAAAGGCTTTGAGCAGGCCTTCCTCTTCGAAGCCGAATCTTCTGTAGAGGGCGATCGCGGCCCCGTTGTCGGTGTAGACCGATAGTTCCAGTCGTTTTATGTTTAGCCAGTTGTCGGCCATGTCGATGAGTTCGGCGAGCAATGCGCTGCCGATGCCCTTGCCGGTGAAATCGTCGTGGACCCCCATGCCGTTGCTTGCTGCATGGTTGCGCCGCCCTGGGTAGAGAATCATGACTGCGTCACCGACGAGCAGACAGTCCATTTCCTCAA
>NZ_JABEPH010000046.1:0-23426 GCF_013004495.1 Rhizobium sp. SEMIA 4085 | reverse complement strand
CCTCTGTCCTGAGCAGGCGCTATATAATGGGGCCATCTGCTTAACTCGTTTCAATGGCAGGGGTGGGGATGACCTCGGGAAAAAGCAATTCGACCTATGTCTCCATTCTCGAGATGGCCGAGGCGCATTTCTCCGACCAAAAGAGGCTAGTGCAGCGACTTTTTTATGTGAATGAGGCATTTCACAGCATGTGCGAGGATCTGGCCGCTGCAGCGGACGCTTTGGCGCATGTCGAACACCTGCCCGACACCCTTCGGGAAGCGCGGCGGCAAGAATATTCCGCCCTGGTTGATGCCCTTTTGAAGGAAATGGGAGAGGCGCTTGCCCAGTCGAAAATCGTGATGCTCAGGCGGCCACCGGATACACCGAGATCTCCGTAGGGCACGCATCATAGAGACTGGTTTGATAGGAGATCGATGCGCCATGAAAACAATTTCCCGCAGGCTGTTCGGCGGACTGTCAGCCCTCGCAATCATATCGTTGCATCCTGCCCCACCGGCCTACTCGCAAACACCGACACCAACGCCAAAACCCCCCTCCGCGCAGACTGTCGAGGTCGAGACGGAAACTGACCTGCTTTCCGACGACGAGCTTGAGGTTCTTGTGGCCCGCATCGCGCTTTATCCGGATGAACTTGTCGCCGCGATCTCCGCGGCTTCACTGTTTCCGCTACAGATCGTGGAGGCAGCCCGCTTCCTGGAGGCTAAGAAGAATAAGGATCTCAAGCCGAAAGACGAGTGGGACGGCAGCGTCATCTCGCTTCTGAATTATCCCGATATCGTCCAAATGATGAGCAACGATCTCGATTGGACGCAGTCGCTGGCCGGTGCGCTCACCAATCAGCAAAAGGACGTGCTCATTGCCATTCAGCAGCTTCGCGACGAGGCGGTGGCAAAGGACATCATCAAGACGGACGATAAGGTGACTGTTGTCACGGAGAACGAAAACATCGTCATAAGGCCGACCAATCCGGAGAAGGTTTACATCCCGCAGTACCCCCCGGAAATGTTCTATGAACCGGGCTACGCGGTCGAGCCGATCTCCTACTATCCCGATTCCTACGACAGCTACTACTATCCAGGCGCCGCATTCTTCGCTGCGGCGGTAACCGGGGTGGCATGGGCCGCCGTCGTTAACTGGGACGACTGGGGCGTGTGGGGCGGCGATTGGGGTGGTGACGTCGACATCGACTGCAACAACTGCTTCAATGATCGAGATTTCAATGGCAAGGTCAAGTGGAACGACGTCGACTGGACCAAGGTGGACCGAAGCAAGCTGAGTGTCGGAAAGGATCAGATCGCCAATCTCGACCGTTCGGCGATCAAGTCCAGCCTTCAGTCCGACAACCGCAACCAGCTCAAGAACAAGGTTAGCAATCGCCAAGGCAACGTCGGGCCGGGTACCAGAGACATCAGCGCCCGAGCTGACGACATCCGCAAGGGTACGGCAGAAGGCCTAAAGGCAAATCCGAGATCGCAGGCGGGAAATGTCGCCGCCAATCGACCGGGCGCCTCCCGTGCGGATGCTCGTCCAGGCAATGCGGGCAATCGCCCGGCCGCTGCTGCCAACCGTCCATCAAAACCGGCCGCCAAGGCCAGCAAGAAGCCAAGCGGTAAGAAGATGGCGGCGCGACCCGACAATCGTTCACGCCAGCCAAGTGCGCTCGGCAACGTTCAGTCCGGCCGCCGCGAAGCGGTTGCTTCCAAGCGAGGAGGGCAGAGCATGGGAGGCGGGCATCGCGGTCCGCCCCGCGTTGCCCAAAATCGCCCACCCCCGAGGATGCAGGGCGGCGGCCGTGGTGGCGGTGGTCGCGGTGGCGGCGGTCGTGGTGGTGGTGGCCGGCGGTAGGGATTCGCTTTTGAGATGATCGGAGACAAACCATGAGACTACGGTTGAAATTGATCCCGCTGCTGCTCGGAACGGCCCTCTCCCTGGTTTTCGCGGCCCCGTCCACGTCCCAGATGCAGACGGACCTTTCGGAGTTCGCAGCCGGAACCGCGCCATCGTTCAACGATCCCTCGGCGGCTCTTGAGCGGTTCAAGACCGTGCTCAGCGCCAACGATCTTGACGGTTTAGCAAATCTCCTTGGCTTGGATGCTGCCAAGCTGCGGTCCAGCAACGAGGCCATGATAAGCTATGGTCTCATCCGCGAGGGCGCTGCGCGGCAATTGCGCCTTCAGGATTTGGGAGATCGCAAGATCGTTTCCGTGGGAGACGTCTTGTGGCCGTTGCCCTTTCCCCTGTCGCAGGACAAGGACGGCAAGTGGGCATTCGATACTGCGGTAGGGCTACAGGAAATCGTCAACCGTCGCATCGGCGCCAACGAACTCGCAACGATCCAGACCATGCAGGACTATGTTGCGGCCCAGCGTGAATATGCGTCTGAGGATCGCGATGGGGACGGCATTTACGAATATGCACAGAAGCTGATCAGCAGTCCCGGCAAGGTGGACGGTCTATACTGGGATCCGAGCGTGTATGGTGAAGACAGCCCGGCAAGTGCTCTGGTCCAGACGGCCGCCTTTGACAAAGCCAAGCGTGGCGAGGGTTACTTTGGATATCGCTATCGCATCTTGACGGGACAGGGAGAAAACGTGCTCGGCGGAAAGCAAAGCTATGTCGTCAACGGCCACATGACAGCGGGTTTTGCATTGCTTGCCTGGCCGGTCAAATATCGGGTGACCGGCGTGCAGACATTTATCATCAATGGGGTGAGCGTCATCTACGAACGCGACCTGGGACCGCAGACAGAAGAGCGGGCCGCGGGGATCAAAGACTTCAATCCAGACTCCAATTGGACGACTGTCCGCGACTAGCGCTGCGGATGCTTTCGTGCGGCACAGGAGGGCTCGCGGTCACACAGCGACCTGCGGCCATCGCGCGATTGGAGTATTTTTGGTCGCCCGTAACCTCTCTGCCAAGCCAGCCCGGCAAAGCGAGTATGTCGTGCTCGTTCGACATTTCGATTTCCGCAATCGTCAGTCCTTCGTACGCGCCGGAATAGACATCGATCTCCCAAATGGCGTCGCCATGAGAGACTATGTGTCTTGTCTTTTCAAGAACGGTGCCGTTTACGTGTCGCAAAAGCTCACACGCCTCGAAGACAGGAATGTTGTATTCGTATTCCTCCCTCGCCAGACCGCGGGAAGCGAACTTGACAGTGAGACGGGCCGAGGTTCCGTCGATCACCCGAATGCGCACCGATCTCTCACGATGCCGCGACAGATATCCCTGTTGAAGCGTATGCGACACGACAAGGCTTGTGCGCCAACTGTCGTTGCATACGAGAAACTTTCGCTCGATTTCTATCGTCTTCACGACCAATCTCCCGCCCTGCAAACATCAACCGAGCACTTGGCGGCGGCCGGCTTGGATTATTCGACAGGCGGCTGCCAGGTCAGGAAGAAGCCGACGTCGCCGGGGATGCCTCCCGGGAAATTGATGATCACGGCTTTGAGGCCGTAGCCCTGAGGCTTTGCGACTTCTTGAAAGAGATCGTAAAACTCCTTTGCCTTGCCTTGCAGGGTATTCTGCCATCCGGGCAGGTTGTTGTTGATGCCTCGGCCGCTGTCCGTGCAGAGACTGGACGGGAAGCTGAAGATCATCGCCTCGTATTTCCCGTCCGCTGCGGCTTTCATCACCAGGCGCTTGATGATGGCGCGTTCATTTTCGCTGATTTGCTTGCGGAAAAAGTCCTCCAAGAACTCGGCATGTTTCTTTGCTTCGCGAGCCTTTATCTTTTCGTCGCGCTCCATCTCCAGAAGCTGAAGTTCGAGGGCCCGTTTGCGCAGCTCTTCGGCGCTGGTCATCGACTGAGGGGTCGTCTCGCTTGCAGTCATCGCCATGTCCTCCGAAATTTGAGAGATGATAGGGCGATTGAAAGCGCTAGGGCAGTAACATACGCCTCCCCCGGGGGAGTATACGGTATGTTACGTTTGGCTTTCGGATTGCTTACGTTGCACCCGTTAACAGCAGGCGACATGCGGCGAGCTCGGCCGCACCTCATCTATGCCCGGTCTTGGAGCTCTGAACCCATCTTTCTGATCTCGCTTCGGCAACAGCGGTCGAGACAGACGCCCGAGTGTTGTCTTCGTTCATGTGCAGTGGTAGTATTAGCCAGCAACGTTGAAGCTTCATCGCGCACGCTGCAGGTTTATCTGTGAGTTGCTTCTGATAAGCATAAGAATCTCTCGCACATTGAGGGACTTAATCAGAAGCTTATCTTCGTCCGAGGCCACTCATTGGCGCCTCCGCCGTCTGTCTTAAACGTGAACGGAAATGCTGGGAGGAAAAAATGACCAAGTGCACGATAAGTATTACTCTCATAGGCTGCCTTGCCTTGTCTGGTTGCCAATCTGCTGCAACCTCGCAAGGAGGACGTAGTAACGAGTTCGGCTGCATCGCCGGTACGGTCGGCGGCGCGGTCGTCGGCGGTCTGGTCGGCGCGACCATTGGCTCGGGGACCGGGCAGCTTTGGGCTGTTGGCGGCGGCGCCACGCTGGGTGCTGCGGGCGGCAGTGCCTTGACCTGTTAATGATGCGAAAGGCCGGAATGATGAAAAGAGTCGCCCTACTGACGGGATTCGCTTTTTTTACCGCCATTGCGGCCGCCGCGCAGAATCAACCGACGGCCATGAACCAAGGCCAAATGGATCGCCTCGACCGCAACAAGAACGGAGCGGTCGAGCGATCTGAATATCAGGCCTTTATGACCTCGGCCTTCGCGAGCATGGACAAGAACAGGGACGGAAGCCTGAATTCCGATGAAGTTGCCCGAGTTCTGAATGCCCAGCAATTCGCCGCCATCGACGCCAACGGCGACGGCAAGGCCAGCCAGAATGAGTTTCTCAACAAGGTGATGACGGACTTCAAGGCCGCCGACCGCGGCGGCGACGGGAGCCTGCAGTAGTACAAAACCCAAGAGCGACCCTAACGCCAAGGAAAGCGTGGCTGCCCCACTTCTACGCGGTGGCGACACCATGCGCTCGTAGAGGCCGGCCATGTCCTCCTGATCACGCGACAGGCGATCCATCGCCCCGGCCAGCACGAATTGGAAGCGTCCACGCGTCGCGTCGGAGATCAGTGCCTGGATGCCGGGGCGGAGAAGGGAGGTGCCGGAAATGGCGTGGTCGGTATGATCCCCAACCACCTGCCAGCCCTGCTTCAGCATGAAGGCGGCAGATGCGGAGCTGGTCGGTGGTGGAAGCGTCCCGCTGATTGTCGGAGGATAGCGGGCGTAGATGGCGACTTTCAAATCACGTCTCCCAGCGTCTTCGGGAACCGTTTCACCCCCGCCTTTTCATCTGCGCGTCGAAGTTTTGACGCGCCATTTGCCTGCCGAGGCGGGCGAGTTGGACGAGCCCAGGGTCCCGGTCGCCGCGCGACGTAAACGTCAGTTCGGGCGCGTCGAGAAGCATCGCGTCGACCAACTCTTCACGCTCGTTTTGCTTCGCTGTCCAGGTTTTGCGTGCTTCCGGGGAATTCGAAGGTGAATAGTCGGCGTTGATCGGAGCGGATGGGCGCAGCGTGAGCGCGCCAGCGCAGCTGGGCACGCTAGCAACGTATTGCATTTGACGCTACAATTATTATGTTGCGCCCAGGAGATAGACATGGCCACCACAGTCGAACGTAAGGAATACCCGATCTCGATGCGTCTGCCCGAGGCGGACGTCGCAATGATCGATCGTGCTGCCACCTTGCGTGGCCGGTCGCGCACGGACTTCGTGCGCGATGCGGCCGTGCGCGCGGCCGAAGAGGTGGTGATGGAGAACCGCCTGATCAGGATGAGCCCAGAGGGCTTTGCCGACTTCATGGATGTCCTGTCCCGTCCGGCTGCGCCGGTTCCCGAGGTGGTGGAACTGGCTAAGCGAGCCTCGCCTTGGGAAGCTGGCTACGTCGCGAAGCGGTGAGCCGTGACACTATCGGCTCCTGAACCGCTTTCCGCGGCGCATGACGTTTCCGAATTCTCCTGCGGCAAGCCTACGCTCGATCATTGGCTGAAGGTGCGCGCGTTCTCTAATCAGGAAAGGGGCTTCACGGCGGTTCTCGTTGTCCACGCGGCCGGGCGCGTTGTCGGGTATTACGGCTTGGCCCCCACGGCCGTCGTTCCTTCGATCTTGCCGCGCTCGATACGCACGGGGCAACCACCTGATCCGGTTCCCTGTTTCCTTCTTGGCCAGCTTGCCACGGATACAGGTTGGGCCGGGCGTGGCATTGGCACAGGTCTGGTGAAACACGCCCTGGAGCGATGCGTTCAGGCCGCCGTTCTCATTGGCGGACGGGCATTGATGGTCAACGCCGTCGATCACGAAGCCGGTCAATTCTGGCAGCGCCGAGGTTTCACGCCCTCGAAGGACGACCCGCTCGTCCTGTTTCGCTCGATCGCTGCAATCGCCGCATCGCTGGCGGACGCGCAGCAGCAAGAGCGAGGTAGATAAGCCTGAAGCCTTCGCAATTCGGGCAACTCGGCTAAAAGCCCAAAAAGAATGCAGATACAGGCCCATTTTTTCCGCTCGGCTTTTGCCTCGCGGACCTGCCGTAGATGTTGAGCTTCAGCGTTCATCTAAGGATCTGATCCCGCTGCCGAGGTTGCCGGACCGGTCAGAGCAGCCGGTGATGCCGATGAATGCCGAAACGATAGATGCCGGTTTCATTGAGATGGTCCAGGGCTGGCGTGCTGCGTACCCCTTCGGAACGTCCCGATCGAGCAGGGGAGGTTGTGGCAGCATCGCGGTCGTGGCGAAATTTAAAGACGCAGGTGCAGGCGCGCTCGGAAGCCAAATGGCACTGCCACCACCCAATCGCATGCAGCTGAAATGGGTCCCATCCACGAGTGTCGAGCGCGATCATGAACAGGTCGATGAACGCTTTTGCCTCGACTACCCCTTCCTCGGCCAACAGCTAATGACGGCTACCAGATCAGTCGCAACGTGGTAGTCTTAAACATGTCAAGAGACAAGCTCACATGGGTCGATCATGCTGGACGGTCCGCCGGTGGCGTTTGCTTCACGCGGCGTGAGGCGATTGCGCTTGGTCTCTGTCTGTGCTGTCTGCCGGCGCGTGGATTTGCTGCCGATTCCTTTTCGTTGAACGAGGTTGGGAACGGCCTCTTCATTCGTGCGGCGCCGCACGAGGAAGCCACACGGGCCAACAACGGAGGCATTGCAAACATAGGCTTTATCATCGGACGCGACAGCGTGCTGGTGATCGATCCTGGAGGCAGTCTAGCAGACGGGCAATGGCTTCACTCACAAATCAGGAAACGGACCAACAAGCCGATCCGGCATGTTGTGATATCCCACGTTCATCCCGATCATTGCTTTGGCGCTTCGGCCTTTGCTGAAGAACAGCCGGAATTTATCGGCCATCACGCTTTGAGCCCCGCTCTTAATGCGAGGGCAAGCCATTATCGCGAGCGTCTTGTCGAGGTTCTCGGATCTCAAAGCGTTGGCGGTATTGTTTATCCTACCCGGGAGATTGAAGGTGCGGGCGAAGTTGATCTCGGCGATCGCATTATCCGGATCACAGCGCATGACACCGCGCATACCGATTGCGACCTGTCGATGTTCGATACGTCCACGGGAACGTTGTTTCCTGCGGACCTGCTCTTCGTCGATCGCGTTCCCTCGCTGGATGGCAGCCTGCCCGGATGGTTGAATGAAGCCAAGCGGCTCGAAGGCATTGGTGCCGCTCGCGCGGTGCCGGGTCATGGACCGGCAATGGTGGACTTCGGACCGGCGATGGCAAAACAGGTACGCTATCTTACGGTTCTCCGCGATGAAACACGCAAGGCGATAGCGGAGGGCGTTGAGATCGACAAGGCCAGCCGAGTGGTAGCTGCGGGAGAAGGCGAGGGCTGGGCGCTGTTCGATGACTATAACGGCCGCAACGTCATTCAAGCTGACAAGGAGCTTGAATGGGAGTAGTGTAAGATTGAAAGAAGGAGGAGACAGTGATGGAGATATTGCGACCGATCTTCGGGGTGGCTCTCATCACGGCGATCTGCGCTGGGCCGGTTCCCGCCGCAGACTCGTCCCAGGCGGATGCCAAGCGGGAGGAGCGCTGGCAACTGATTGCCGATTACCTTTTCGACGACCGGGAAGTTCTCCCGACCGATTCATTGATCAAAATCGATGCGCCAAAGCGCGCGCAGGATGCTGCGCTCGTGCCGATCACGCTGACAATGCCCCAAAAGGACAAAATCAAATCGGTTTATCTTGTTATCGATGACAATCCTGCGCCGCTGGCCGCTCATGTCACCTTCGGGCCGGCCGCGGACTCAGGCACGTTGCAGCTGCGTGTGCGGATCGACACCTACACAAACGTTCACGCTGTTGCCGAGACGAAAGACGGAAAACTGTTTTCGACTGCCGCCTTTGTGAAGGCATCAGGCGGCTGCTCGGCGCCTTCCGGCCCCAGCGACGCGGAAGCGATGAAGGGGATGGGGGAAATGAGGATGAAATTCGCCGAAAGCATTCAGCAGGGAAAACCTGCCGAGGCAACGCTGATGATCCGCCACCCGAACTTCAGCGGAATGCAGATGAACCAGCTCACCCGGCATTTCACGCCGGCGCGTTACCTCGAGAAGATGACTGTCTCCTACGGGGATCAGACCGTCCTGGACATTGTGGGCGATATTTCCCTGTCTACAAATCCCGTAATGGGCTTCAATTTTGTGCCCCGCGGCGACGGACCGATGAAGGTGGTCGCGTCCGACACCAAGGGTGGGCGTTGGGAACAGAGTTTCAAGGTGCCTCCGGCCACGAATTAAGAGGTGCGGACATGTCGGGGCTGATTGGAACCTTGCTGAGGGCTGCCGCCTCACTCGCGATTGCGTTGTTTCTGACCGCTGCCAGCACGCAATGGTCCTTGGCCGAAGTGCGCGAGCCGAACGGCTTGTGGACTGGCCCGATGCGGGGGCAGACACCGACGACGCTCAGAGGTGCCGTCGTCATCGATCTGGCAGGCCTTGAGGCGCTGATGCCTAAAAATCCGGTGCTTCTCGATGTTGGCCCCGCCGATAAGAAGCCGGAAGAATTTCCCAAGGATCGGCTTTGGCTGCCGACCCATCGCTCCATTCCGGGCGCAGCATGGTTTCCGGGCGCCGGCGCAGCGGCTTTTGGGCCGACGCAAGAGGAAGTTTTTTTTCGTCGCGTAGAGGAACTGACGCAAGGAGACAGCTCAAAGCCCATCGTTACTTTCTGCCGTCCCGAGTGCTGGGGTAGTTGGAACGCTGGAAAACGGCTGGTGATGAAGGGCTATACCAGCGTTTATTGGTTCCCAGGCGGAATCGACAGTTGGCAGGAGGTCCACGACGCGGTCGAAATCAAGCCAGACGGGGATTGGCACTCAGAGGCGGCGAAATAGTCACAAAGCGGCTTCGACCGTTAGCCCAGTTGGCATCGGAAAGGTGGCAGATGAGGAGATGAGTCGCTGTCTTCAGATCGTGGACGGGTTCAGCTCTGAAGAGCCGACGAGCCGATGCCGCTCAAGGGGCATCGGTTGCGCACCGCATGCTTCCTCATCACCGGCCTGCCGGAACTGGGGCTCGACACGCCCTTTATATCGCCGCCTTGCCAGCCATCCGCTTCGACCCCGCCATGAAGGCTTTCTACACAAATCTCGGGCGATAACCTAGGCTGCGGTCGGGTCAAGCACGGTCATGTCAATTTCCGTGAGTTCCACGCGGCGCTCGAAGGCAATGCCGGCCTCATCGAAGAGGTGGCAATCTGTGGCGTTGATCCCCGTGACGACAGGCGTATCGGCGCGAATTCCGACACTGCCGGGAAGCATCGCGCAGTAGTTTTCGCCCTCGCCGTTAAGCGAGGCGTAGGCGACCGTATGGGCGCCAAGCCGTTCGATAACGGTCGGCGTAACCGTCAGCGAGATGTCGCCGGATCCAAGCTGCACATGCTCCGGCCGGATGCCGAGCGTAAGCGTCTTGCCGATCATGCCCTCGCGCGGAGCAACCGGCAAAGTGGCGGTCTGCCCGCCATGGTCCACCTCCACGCCGGCATCGCTGACGCTTTTGCAGGTAACCGGCAGGAAGTTCATTTTCGGATTTCCGATGAAACCGGCAACAAAGAGGTTGGTCGGCTTGTGATAGAGCTCCAGTGGTGCACCGGTCTGAGAGATATCGCCGGCATCCAGCACGACGATGCGGTCGGCCATGGTCATGGCTTCCACCTGATCGTGCGTCACGTAAATCATTGTGGCCTTCAACTGGCGATGCAGTTTTGCAAGCTCGATGCGCATATCGGCGCGTAGCGCCGCATCGAGGTTCGACAGCGGTTCGTCGAAGAGGAATATCTTCGGCTCGCGCACGATGGCGCGGCCGATTGCGACACGTTGGCGCTGGCCGCCAGACAGCATGCCGGGCTTCTGCTGCAAGCGCTGATCAAGATGGAGAATACGCGCCGCATTCTCGACCTTTGCCTTGAGCTTTGACTCCTCCATCTTCTCGACGCGGAGCGGAAAGGCGATGTTTTCGAATACGGTCATGTGCGGATAAAGCGCGTAGGACTGGAACACCATGGCAATGCCGCGTTTGACCGGCGGCAGGTCGTTGACCCGGATACCATCGATGACGATGTCTCCGGCAGTTGTCGCATCGAGACCGGCGATCATGCGCAGGAGGGTGGATTTGCCGCAACCTGAGGGACCAACGAAGACAACGAACTCGCCGTTCTTCACATCGAGCTGGACGCCCTTCAGAACTTCGTAGTCGCCGTAGAATTTCTGAACCTTATTGAGAAAAAGCTGTCCCAAAACCTGTCTCCGGTCGCCGCTGCAGCAGCACTTGCACAATC
This sequence comes from Rhizobium sp. SEMIA 4085, assembly GCF_013004495.1. Lineage (NCBI taxonomy): Bacteria > Pseudomonadati > Pseudomonadota > Alphaproteobacteria > Hyphomicrobiales > Rhizobiaceae > Rhizobium > Rhizobium sp. SEMIA 4085. The sequence goes on along the minus strand of NZ_JABEPH010000046.1, from coordinate 12,619 downwards.
AGGAAGGATCGCGGGTTGTTGCTTCCCCGCGATCCCCATGAAGACTACTTGAACGCTTCGATTTCGCCAGCAGCCTTCTTGAGTGCGTCGGCCGGCTGAGCCTGACCGGTCACGACGGATTGCACCATCGCAATCATCGAGTTCTGGAAGCCCTTATAGTCGGTGAAAAGGGGTTCCGGACCACCGTAGCTGATGCCGTCGATCAAGGGCTTCCAGTAAGGCTTTTCAGTCACCAGCTTGTCGATATTCGGCGACGGCCGAAGCGGCGTCAGACCGGATTCGCCGTTGAGCTCATATTCCTCCTGGGGACCGGGAGAGGTGATGAACTTGGCGAATTCGATTGCCTTGTCCTCGACGCCCGAACCCTTGAAGATCGCAAGACTGTCGGTGATCAGCAGAGTACCCGGGCCCTTGGCCTGCGGGCCAAGCGGCAGGGTCGTGATGCCCCAGTCGATCTTGGTGTCCTTCAGGCGGTAGGCAGCACAGGAACCCGCCTGGATCATCGCGACCTTGCCGTCGAGGAAGATGGCGCGGACTTCGTTCTGCTCGTAGGCCGTCGGGCCTTCTTCTGAATAGGGCACAATGCTCTTATAGGCCTCCAGCGCTTTCAGCACTTCGGGGCTATCGAGGGTAATTTTGCCTTCCGCGTCCGTCACCGTGCCGTTGTTGGTGTAAACCCAGTGCATGAACTGATGCATTGTGTTGTCGAAGGTCTTGGCCGAAAGGCCGAAGCCGGGGATTCCGGTTTTCTCCTTGATGATCTTGGCATATTCGATTTCCTCGTCCCAGGTCTTCGGCGGCTTCTCGGGATCAAGGCCAGCCTGCTTGAAGAGATCCTTGTTCCAGTAAAGCGCCTTTGTCGAAAATGCGATCGGAACGCCCCATTGTGTGCCGTCGAAGGTGACGGTGTCGACGATGTGCGGATAGTAGGCCTTCTTTTCCTCGTCGGTCATCGGCACCTCGACGATCAGGTCGTTCTGGGCAAATTCCTTGAGGGTACGCGAACCGACATAGGCCATCGCGACTGGCGTGCCAGCCGCAGCAAGCGTCGTTGCCTTGTCCTGGCACTGGGCCCAGCCAACGACTTCCGGCGTGATCTTCCAGCCGGTGTTCTTTTCTTCCCACTGCTTGATGTACTTCGCATGGATATCGTCGAGCTTATCGCCGCAATAAATCCAGCTGATCTCCTGGTCGGCGGCTTCGGCCTTAACAACGGTCAACGCCGTCGAACCGAGCAAGGCGAGTGCCATGAGGCCTGTTCTGATGGTAATACTCACGTTGTGACTCCCATTCTTGTGTTAGCTGTTCACTCGTTTTCTTGGTCTTATTGTTTCACCGCACCGGCGGTCAGCCCGCCGACGAGATAGCGTTGCAGGAAGAAGATGACGACCATCGCCGGCAGGATGCCGACGAAGGAGGCCGCCATCAGTTCGTTCCAGATGACCTCCTGCTTACCGAAGTAAGCAAAGAGTCCCACCGGCAGGGGCATGTATTCGGTCTTCGAGTTGAACGTCAGCGCGAAGATGAATTGCTGCGCATAGGCGCCGATGAAAGTGGTGATCGCCACGACGATGATCCCGGGCATTGCGATCGGCAGGATTACACGGCGAAGCGTGTAGAAATGGCTGGCGCCATCCATATACGCGGCTTCATTCAATTCCTGGGGAATGCGGATCATATAGGTCCTGAGAAGCCAGATCGCCGACGGAATGAGGAAGGCCACGCCCGGCACGATCATGGCGAGATAGGTGTTGAGGACGCCCATGCTGCGCATCAGCCGGAAGAGAGGGATCAAGAGTACCGCGCCGGAGAACATGTTGACTGTCAGGAAGGCGCCGAGAAGGATGCCCATGCCCCTGAACTCGAACCGTGCAAAGGCGTAGGACGCCGGGATGACGAGACACAGAACGATTATCGTGACGATGATCGATATGAAGAACGAATTGAAAATATAGCGCCCGAAACCTGGAACGCTGACCCACATCGTTCGGTAGGCCTCGAAGGAACCGTTCTCCGGCCAGAACCGATAAGGCGAGGAAAAGAGCTGGCTCAACGGTTTCAGCGAGACCAGAAAGCCTTCGACGAAGGGCGAAAGAACGAAGGCCAGAAACAGCGCGATGCCGCAATAGATCAGCACGAGTTCCCACCAGCTGTAGCGATCGATCATAGCGGGGCTGCTCATGCGCGCTTCTCCGGGTTGAGACGGCGGGTGACACGAAAATAGGCAAAGCAGAAGAGCGACAGGAAGATGCAGATCAGCACCGCGCGTGCAGCGCCTTCACCGTATTTCTTGGAGCCGATGGCAGTCTGATAGGTATCAATGATCATCGTGGTCGTTTGACCGCTCGGACCGCCCTGGGTCAGAATCCAGATGATATCGAAGGAATTGAACGTGGCGATCAAAGACAGCATCGACATCGTGATGATCGCCGGGACCATCAGCGGCAGCGTGATGCGGCGGAAACGATAAAATCGGCCGGCGCCATCTGTCCAGGCTGCCTCGTAGAGGTCCTTCGGAATGGACTGGATCGCGGCCAGAAAATAGATGGTGACCAGCGGAACGCCGATCCAGACGTCGGTGATGATCGTTGCCCAGAAGGCAGTGCTTCCGTAAGCCAGGAATGCCACTGGTCCGTCGGTCAGGCCGAAGCGCTGCAGAAGGCCGGAGATCATCCCGAACTGTCCGTTGTACATCCACCCCCACATGAAGATGCCGATCGCCATCGGCACGATCCATGGCGGCATGGTGAGCAGGCGGAAAAGCGAGCGGCCGGGCACGGCAGCATTGAGCATCGTCGCGCCGAAGGTGCCGATGATCATTTTGATTGATACCGAAAAGAACGTCCATATGAAGGTGCGGAGGATGACTTCCGCAAATGTGGCGTTGAAGATCTTCTCGTAGTTGATCCAGCCGACCCAGTTCGTCGTCTTCCTGAGCGATGCGTCGGTGAAGGAAAGAATGAACGTATCGACCAGCGGATAGGCGACGATCGCCATGACGTAAAGGACAGCTGGAAGGAGAAGGATCCAGGCGAAGATGACGGTGCTTTTTTGAACACTCATCCTGCCATCCTCCTCAAGCCGCTCTGGCGTGGAGCGCCTCGTCGAAGCGATCCCACACAGGACGCAGATCGACGACTGTCCTCTTCATCCGTGCTTCGTCCATCGCTAACGCAAGGATGCCCGCCTCGAGCGCGTTCAGCGTCGAGACGGGAAGTTCAGTGCCGGTGCGGACGCTGTCGAGCAGGTCGGCGGCCATCTGTTCGTCTGCGCCGTAATGCTGGGAAAGTTCGGTTGCGGCATACTTGGTCTCAACGATCTTCTTTCCGGTCAGCTGCTCGTGCACGTCGAGATAGCCGCGGACGAAATCGCCCTCCGCCATCCCGCGCGAACCCATGATGGCAAAGCGGCGAAACTGATCCGGAACGTTGAGATTGGTGTGGAAATTCATGCCGACGCCATTTGCATATTCGACGATCGCGACCTGATAGTCGATGATGTCGGCATCGCTGTCGAAGACCCTGTCCGATCCCATCCAGCCGCTGGGTTTGCGGTGAAAGAGTTCGAGGTCGTTGATCCCCTCACGCGTTGGATCATTTGCAGGAATGAAGCTCTTGCGTCCGCCGAAGCTTGCGACGCGTTCCGCCCTGGCGCCGACCACGCCGTTGTAAAGGTCGAGGTCATGGCAGCACTTTTCCAGCATGAAACTGCCGGAATAGCGCTCGTAGCGTCTCCAGTCGCGCATGAAGAACGCGCCGTGATAGGGTTCGATATGTTCGGATGCCTCGATCGAGACGATCTGGCCGAGCTTGCCGGCTGCCTGGATGGCGCGAAGGTCCTTGTAGAGCGGCGAATACCGCAGCACCAGGCCGACCATCAGCCGTTCATGGCCGAACTTTGCCATTAGCCTGGCGAGCTCGATGCTTTCGGCGATCGTGGTGACGATCGGCTTTTCGCAAAACACTTTCAAGCCGGCCTCAAGGCCCAGCCGGATGTGTTCCAGATGCATGTGGTTGGGCGAGCCGATCATCAGGAGGTCGAGCTTTTCGCCGGCAAGAAGTTCCTCAGGCGACGCGTACGCCTTGCCGACCGAAATACCCTTTTCCGTCAAGCCGGGGAGACCGGCAGGCTCCGGATCGACGTAGCCTGCGATTTCGAAGCTGCTGTCGATAGCCTTGAAGACATAGCCAAGATAGCCGAGCCGGAATCCCAGCCCTACGATTCCCACTTTCATGCTAAAGTCGTTCCCATTTCGTAATTTATTTTCTTCAGGTTGGGGCAAAAATTACAAGTCGTCAACTGTTAACGCGGCTTCTCCCGAAATCATGAAATTAATTTTCATGAGCCGAAAATGGATCGCGATATCACCTCTGCATTTCCGTTGGCAGTTTCTCAGATTCCGAGACTTCGCTTGGAGTGGCTATCGCAAGCATGTCGCGATAAATTCCCGGAACAGATCCTTCGATCGGGATCGCGCCAACGCTGCGGCGATAAAATTCCATCGGGCCGGCGCCGCCAATGACGCCATAGGCGTAACCCTGGGCGCGCATGTCGAGCAGGGTTGTAATCAGCAAGGCCTGACCGACGCCATGACCGCGGGCTGAAACATCCACGCCTGTGGGCCCGAAGAAGCCTTTGGCCGTCGCCTCGTGGCAAGCAAAGCCGATGAGCTCACCGCCTTTGACGGCAACAAAACACGACGGCGGCTGGCGCATTGTGGCAACGGTCGCCTCCGACGCCCATCCGGCGCCAAAGCGCGGCTCGATCCACGAGGTGAGTGCTTTGAGCTCGGGTGCAAGCACCCGGCGGATCAGGATGTCCTGATCTGCCAAACGCTTCTCCAAGGCGGAATCAGGTTTAAGTTCGTAGAGTTTCACCAACATGTCCATGACTGTGTCCTTTGTCTTTCATCCCTTGACCGCGCCTGCCGTCAGACCCGCAACGATGCGGCGCTGGAAGAAAAGCACCACCAAGATGAGGGGGAGGGTGACGGTAACCGAGGCGGCCATGATCTGGCCGAAGGGATATTCGTAACGGCTGTTTCCAGCAATGAGGCCGATTGCAACCGGCACCGTGCGGTTCTCGTCCGTCAAAGTGAAGGTGAGTGCGAAGAGGAACTCGTTCCACGCCAGGATGAAGGCCAAAATGCCGGTGCTGGCGAGCGACGGACCCATCAGCGGCAGCAGGATCTTCATCAGAATGCGAAAATGCGAGCATCCGTCGATGATTGCCGCTTCTTCCAGCTCACGCGGGAATTCCCGGATGAAGGTCGTGAGAACCCAGGTCGTGAACGGCACTGTCGAGAGAAGATAAGTCAGAACCAGTGCGCTTGGACGATTGAACAACCCCATCCAGTTGATCAGCTCGAACATGCCGGAGAGAACGACGACCTGCGGAAAGATCGAGATCATCAGGATGATCATCAGCAGTGTCCGGCGCTGCGGAAAATCGATCCGCCCGAGCGCATAAGCGGCACTAAGGCCGATAAAAAGCGACAAGAACGTCGTCGCCACCGCGACATAGGCGGAATTGAGAAGCGAGCCCATGAAGACCGGATTGTCGATCAGCTGCCGGTAGTAGGTGAAATCGAGCGCGGGAACGAGTGCTGCCCGGTAGAGCGCTGCGCCCTGCTTCGTCGAAGACACGAAAGCCCAATAATAGGGGAAAAGCGTGTAGATCAGCACGAGCAGGAGTGCTGCGGACTGAAAGAGCCTCACGATGCGTCGCCGCACCCGGTAGTAGGCAGCAGGTTTGCGTACCGCTCTGTAGAGTGCAACCTCCGTCATTTCGTCAGCTCCCCGCTTGCGCGATCGAGACGTAGCGCGCCGATGATGATGATGGCGGCGAGCGCCACCAAGAGGAACACCCATGTCGATGCGGCCGAGCCGACACCCAGCTCCTGAAAGCTGATGAGCCTGTCACGCGCATAGATCGACACAGTCATGACATTCTCATTGCTGGCAGCCATGACATAGGCAAGGTCGAACATCCGAAGGGCATCGAGCACGCGAAAGAGCACGGCCACGCCGATGGCCGGCCGAAGCATCGGCAAGGTGATCGACCAGAAGCGCTTCCATGCCGGAATGCCGTCCACCTCTGCAGCTTCGAATATTTCCGGCGAAATCAGCTGCAGTCCGGCAAGGATCAACAGGACCATGAAGGGCGTCGTCATCCACACGTCGGCAAAAATGATGACGCCCATGATCAGCGAGCTGCTCGCCGTCCAGGCTATTCCGTGATCGATAAAGCCCAGTCCGATCAGGATCTTGTTAAGCACCCCGAACTGGTCGTTCAGCATCCATTCCCAGATTTTTGCGGAAACGACGACGGGGATCGCCCAAGGGACGAGGATGGCAGCACGCACCAGCCCCCGTCCCGGGATGGCCTCATTGATCAAAAGCGCAATTGCAAGGCCGAGAACGGTTTCTATAGCAACCGAAATGACCGTGAAGACGATGGTGTTCCTGACGGCCACCCACCAGCTTCTGTCGTTGATCACGTCGAGAAAATTATCGATCCCAACCATGGAATAGATGGAAGGATCATCAAGATAGGCATCGGTGAAGGAAAAGAAGAAGGTCCGCGCGAGAGGCCAGACGGCCACGAGCAGCATCACGATGATGACGGGGATGAGGAAAAGCCATGCGGCCAGGTGGTCGCGGCGTGCCAGACGCGCGCTCATTGCTCTGCTGCCCTCACATTGTTGACAATCGCCCTTTTTTGCGGGATCCGCCGCTCAGCCGCGTCGAAGACGAATACCGCCTCGTCAGCAAACTTCAGTCCGATCCGCAGGCCGATCATTTCCTTGGCAGGCGGAACATTCACCCGGATTACCCACACGACCTCTTCCGTAATGCGGCAATAGGCAAAATGCTCATGCCCGAGGTCTTCGACACGCTCCAGGACACCAGACATGCGCCCCGTGCCGGCGGCTGCGATGGTAAGGGCTTCCGGCCTCACGCCGATGGTCGCGGCCGTTGCATCGGAGCCCAGAAATCCTGCATCAACAGAAAGTCCACCGGGGCCTGTAATCTTCTTGCCGCCGGCGGCATCTTGCATGGAAACGGACAGGAAGTTCATCCGTGGGCTTCCGATGAAGCTTGCCACGAAGCGGTTGTCCGGTGCGTGGTAAAGGGTTTGCGGGGTGCCTACCTGCTCGATGCGCCCGTGGTTGAGAACAACGATCCTGTCAGCGAGCGTCATGGCTTCGGACTGATCGTGCGTCACATAGATCATCGTCGTCTTGAGTTCGTCGTGAAGCTTGGCGATCTCCATGCGCATCTCCATGCGCAGATCGGAGTCCAGGTTCGAAAGCGGCTCGTCGAAAAGAAAGATCTCCGGCTGACGGACCAGCGCCCGGCCGATCGCAACACGCTGGCGTTGGCCGCCGGACAACTCTCTCGGACGGCGATCCAGGAGATGATCGACCTTGAGCATTCTTGCAACGGCGAGCACCTTGTCGCTGATGGCGGTCCGCGCAAGACCGAGCGTTTCCAGCGCAAAGCCGATATTGCGCGCAACGCTCATATGCGGATAGAGCGCATAGGATTGAAAGACAAAGGCAACGCCCCTCTTGGAGGCCGGAACGTCGGTGACATCGTCGCCGCCGATGCTGACGGCGCCCTTTGTCGGGGACACCAGACCGGCGACGATACGCAGCAAGGTAGACTTGCCGCAACCCGATGGGCCGACAAAGACGATGAACTCGCCGTCCCTGATCCTGAGATCGACATCTTCGATCACGGAATGCGTGCCATAGCTTTTTGAAACGGAGTCCAGTGAAACCGATGCCATCTTACACCCGAACTTGATTATGCTGAAAAGCAACGGCCACTTCAGTGGCCGGTTGCACGGCAGGTAAGCCGGCTGTGCGAGCAGGCAAGGGGTCCCGCTCGCGCCGGCTTGTCAGAAAAGCCTCAACGGCTCTCCTTCAGCTTCTCAAGTCGCGCTGCAAGGGCGCTCAGCCCTGACTTGATATCGCCGCCGCCTGACAGCATGTCGTGGACCGAGCGATAAAAGGCTTGCGAAACGCGGTTATAGCTCGTGCCGGTATAGCCTGAGGGACGGCTTGCGCTGTCGGCGAATGCCTGCTGGTTGTCCTTGAGGAAGGGCAATTTTGCAAGCACGTCCGGATCGCTGTAAAGCGCCTGGATCGAAGGGTTGTAGGCCGCCTCGATCGCCCGCATCTTCTGCATGTCGGGCGCGGTGATGAAGTTGACGAAATCGGCCGCAACCTCGGGCTTGGCACTGAACTTTGACACGCCGTAATACATCGGGCCGAGGCAGCCGCTCGACTTTTGGCCCTCCTTGCCGACGGGAAGCGGCATCACGCCGACCTTGTCGATGACAGCACTGCCTTTCTGATGGGTCGTTCCCCAAACATAAGGCCAGTTGCGATGGAAAACCGCGTTTCCGGACTCGAAGATCGCGCGGGAGGCTTCCTCGTCGTAGTTCAGCACGCCTTCCGGGCTGATGCTGCCGATCCAGCCTTTGGCCTTCTCTATCGCTTCGGCTGCCTGCGGATTGTCGATCGTCACCTTGCCATCGTCCGAGATGATCGTGCCGCCGCCATTTGAGGCGATCAGTTCGATAGCGTCGCAGGTAAGACCTTCGTAGCTCTTGGCCTGCCAGGCATAGCCCCACATCTCGCCATTGCCGGCGGCGCGTTCCTTGTCCTGGACTTCCTTTGCACTGGCTGCAAGCTCGTCCCAGCTCTTCGGCGGCTGCTTGCCGTATTTCTCCAGAAGATCCTTGCGATAATACATCAGCCCGACATCCATATAGGCGGGCATGGCGACCAGCTTGCCGTCAAGCTTGGCTGCGCCGAGCGTCGAGGCGAAATGCTTGTCCTGGTCTGCCTGCGGCACCAGGGTCTTCAGGTCGAGCAGGTTGTTTTTGAACATGCCGAGCCAGATGACGTCCAGGAACAGGACGTCGATGTCCTTGGATTTCGACGCCAGCAGCTGCTGATAAAGCGGGATCGCATCATCGAGCAAAGCCGGCATCTTGTTGATCTTCGCCTCGTTGCCGGTCTTTTCCTTCCAGGCATTGGCGACCGTCGTACAAAGCTCGAACTCGGTCGGCGAGCAGAATACGGAAATGGTCTCCGCATGGGCGTTCCCGGTCCAAATGCCGACGGAGATGGCTAAGGCAGCAAGGCTTCTCTTCAACATGAACTGTTCCCTTTTTGTGATAGCGCTTCGGTATCTATGGAACTCTATGGCTCCTGGGCACACATTAGGACTGGTTATATCCAGTCATGTCAATATGGACTTTGTCGCAAATTACGTGGAGAGTGGTTGCAAAATGACAGCAAAGGAAAGGGGAACAGGTTTGAACAAGCGTCAGGAGCGCCCGCTTTCCATTATGCCTCAGAGTCTGGTGGACCGCGAAGATCCCCGTCCGCTCCACAAGCAAGTCTATGAAGCGCTTTTGACGTCGATCCGAAACGGCAAGCTGCCGTTGCGGGGAAAATTGCCCTCGGAACGCGAATTAGTTGATCTCTTCGATGTCAGCAGGATTACTATTCGGCACGCAATACGCGAGTTGGTTCAGCAAGGCGTGGTGACGAGCCAGCCGGGCAAAGGGCTGTATGTGGCAGAGCATAGCGGCGGATTCGAGCTGCAGGTTCTCAAGAGCTTTACCGCCACAGCCATTTCGAACGGCCGCGTTCCTGGACATCGCCTGATCGAGGCACGTGTCCTTCGTGCACCGCTGGAGATCAGCCGGCCGCTTTTCCTGCCGCCCGGCGCTGATGTCGTCGTGCTCTCCCGATTGCGCTTGCTCGATGAGATTCCGGTTGTCATTCAGACGGATTGGCTGCCGGCCGCGCGGGTTCCCGGCCTTCTGGACCTGGATTGGACGGTGGGCAACCGCTCGCTCTATGCAGAGCTGCGCCAGCACCATCACATCCATCCGTCGCGCGGGCAAACAACATTGAGCGCGCGTCTGGCGTCTGCTGACGAGGCGGAGATGCTTGGCTTGCATTCACCGGCCGCTGTCCTGACCGTCGATCAGATTGCCTTCGACAACCGCAACCGGCCGGTGAACCTCACGGCCCTTGTGCATCACCCGGAGCGCTATCCCCTGACGCTCGCGCAATCTGAAACGGGCGACATCGCGCAATATTGAAGAGATGTGGACGTCAAGGCGACGCTCTGGGTACAAGAGTGAGGCTTTGCCTCGATCCATGAAACCATGGAGTCCTTCATGAAATCGGGGCTATCGATAAGGTCACGATGACATGAAATGCCGCCCCCGTCATCGCCGCCCATCGGGTCGGGAGAGCATGAAACGAAACTCGCGAACATGGAAATATGTTACTGTAACTCATGGGGTGCAGATGTAGTTTCTGGAGGGATCGGGCGCTGTCGTGTTACTGATGACGAAGACCGACATGGAACAACTGGACTTGAACCAGTTCCCGCGCACGATCCACCTGTGCAGACGTTATGGTGAACATTGTTGACGAGACTACCGCCGCTTTTGGTAGGCGCGTTTTTTAAGTCAGCGCAGCCAACGATCGGACCATTTCATGACGGAAGCGGCCAAGTACTCGGCGATTGAGGTGTTGCGTGACGGACGCCGCGTCGAAATCCGCGCACTGAGACCCGAGGACCGGACTGGACTCGAAGAAGCGTTGGCCGCAGCTCCGCGGAATCCCTCCGCCGACGTTTCTTCGCGGCAAAGCGCAGCTTTACGGAACAGGAAATCGCTTTTTTCGTTGACATAGATTTTGTCAATCATGTGGCTTTGGTAGCAGTAACGGAAGAAAGCGGACGACCGGTAGTCGTCGGAGGTGGACGCTATGTCGTGGTAGAGCCTGGGCAGGCCGAGGTCGCCTTCACCGTCTCCGACCACTGCCAGGGACTGGGCGTCGGCGGGGCACTGATGCGCCACGTCACCGCGATTGCTCGTGAAGCCGGAATCAAGGAACTGATCGCAGAAGTCCTGCCAGAAAACATCCCGATGCTGGCGGTGTTCAACCGAAGCGGATTGCGCTTGAGTACAAAGCGAGAGCGCGGGGTCGTGCATGTCACGCTTCATCTGTTCTGAATGATACGGGATACCAGGGTCGCCTTATTTTGGCTTCAGCATCCCGTAACAGACGCATCGACTCATGGCCGGGGACAATCCCCCCGGGAGCGTCACCGCGCTGGAACTGGACCCTTTGACCGCGCCTGAAGATGATCCCGACCGCTCGGAAACCAAATCTCACATCCCGATGTTAGCGGCAAGGAAGGGTCATATCTAGCTTCTGATCCATGGACGAAATCCACTTGGCTGCTATGTCCTGTCGGATACCAACGCGGAGAAACTCGATGTCAGAACTCGTGGTGCTCGGTTTCGATACCGCCGACAAGGCGGACGCCATTCTCAACCGGCTTGTCCAACTCGAGAAGGAATACCTTGTCGATCTGGAAGACGCCGTGGTCGCAGTCCGCGACAGCTCGGGCAAGGTCCGCCTGAAGCAAAGCCTCAATCTTACCGCGGCCGGCGCGGCCAGCGGCGGTGTTTCTGGTGCTCTGTGGGGATCGCTGGTCGGTCTCCTGTTCCTCAACCCGCTGGCGGGCATGGTCCTCGGTGGCGCCTTCGGCGCCGGATCGGGTGCGCTTGCCGGTTCAATAACCGACTATGGGATCGACGACGATCTCATCAAACGGCTGGCCGAAGCGATTCCGGCCAATAGCTCGGCGCTGTTCCTTCTCGTCCGGAAGGCGCAGCCCGAGAAGGTGCTGGAAGCATTCAAGGGTGAGCGTGCCAAGGTCCTGCGCTCGTCGTTGTCTCCAGAGCAGGAGGAGCGCCTACGTCAGGCCCTCGCCGCCGAACCGCTCGTCCCATCTGCTCCGCCTTCGTCCAGCGTGTGATGTCTGCTGGACCATTTGCGAACAGCGTTAGAAGTTTGACGCTTTTCTGTCGACGGTTGCCTTTGGCAACGGGAGAATCGTCGAAGAGCTCGTGGTAGGGACGTAGCCCGTGAAGGTGCGATTTGCGAAGTCTTTCTCGCGATTATTGAAGACGCAGAGGAAGTTTCAGAGCCTCTTCGAAAAGGCTTGGAAAAATTCGCAGGCGAAAACGAGATCAACGTCGACAGTATCGAAAGGCGGCGTAAGTCCGGTCCTTCGCGAGGTAGTCGGCTTCGGCAGTAATCCTGGACGGCTCGGGATGAAACTTTTTCTTCCGAAGCGATTGCCAGCAAAGCCGCCGCTCGTCGTGATCCTTCATGGGTGCCGGCAGACGCCTGAGAGCTTCGACGCTGCAAGCGGGTTTTCCAGGCTCGCTGCCCAGCGCGGATTTGTTCTCCTTTATCCGCAACAGAAGAATGCCAACAATGCCCACGGCTGCTTCAACTGGTTTCGGCCAAGCGCGGTAGCGCGCGACCGCGGCGAGTTGATGTCTGTCCGGCAGATGATCGAACATGCCATTGACCGCCACCGGATCGATCGGTCCCGGATCTACATTGCGGGGTTATCTGCGGGCGGAGCAATGACATCGGCCCTTATCGCAACATATTCCGGCCTGTTTGCCGGTGCCGCGATCGTCGGCGGAATGCCCTTTGGGACCGCAAGGGACGCAGTATCCGCTTTGCGGGCGATGAAATCCGGCACTGCGCCTCCAC
>NZ_JABEPH010000477.1:0-3707 GCF_013004495.1 Rhizobium sp. SEMIA 4085 | reverse complement strand
CTGCAGCACTGTCTGCTGCGGCCTGACTTCAAAAATCTGCAGCATCGCCCGGCATGGAGGAGGGTTCGTGCCGGATGAGTTCAAAGGAGGAGTAACAATGAAGAAGCCTTTTTCCCTTGCATGCACTATCCTGGCGGCGCTAAGCGCGGCTCCCCAGGCATTCGCATTCGAGCCGAACCGCCCGGTCGAGTTCGTCGTCGCCTCGGGCGCCGGCGGCGGCACCGACAATTTCGCGCGCACCATCCAGTCCATCATTACGAAGTACAAGTTGATGGATCAGTCGATGGTCGTCCTGAACAAGGGTGGCGGCAGCGGCGCGGAAGCTTTCCTCTATGCAAGGCAGAACAAGGGCGACGCGAACAAGCTCTATTTCGGAACGAACAACGCCTATCTGCTGCCCCATGTGGCGAAGATGGCCTACTCGACCGAGGATCTGGCGCCCGTTGCAGCCCTTGCGTTTGACGAATTCCTGATCTGGGTAAAGTCCGATTCGCCATATGGAAAGCCTACGGACCTTGTTGAGGCCGCCAAGGCAAAGCCTGGAACGGTTGCCTTTGCCGGCAGCCAGTCCAAGGATACGGACGAGACGCTTGTCGCCCTGATTGAACAGCAGACTGGGGCGAGCTTCAAGTATGTGCCGTTCAACGGCGGCGGCGAAGTCGGCGTGCAGCTGGCGGGTGGTCACGTGGCTGCAAACGTCAACAACCCGAACGAGAATGTCGGCCAATGGCAAGCTGGCGCCGTGAAACCTCTCTGTGTCTTCTCGTCCACGCAAATGGCAAAAAGCGAGCCGATCCATGACGGCAAGGGCTGGCAGGATATTCCGACCTGCATCGAGGCCGGGATTCCGATCGAATCCTACAAGATGCCGCGCACTGTCTGGGCTGCAGCCGATGTTCCGGAGGATGCACTCGCCTAATACACCGAGGTTCTTCGCAAGGTGAGCGAAACGTCCGAATGGAAAGAGTATGTGCGCAAGACGTCGCAGACCGGTGATTTCCTGACCGGCAAGGCGCTCGGCGAATTCATCGCGACCAGCGAGACGAATGCCGTCAAGGTCTTCAAGACCGAAGGCTGGCTCGTCCAGTGAGACGATCGGTCCGGCGGGCGCCGCCGGACCGGTTCTTTCTCATAGGGAGGATAGCAAATGCACGTTAAACGCATCCACATGGAGCTGGTCGCCGCGACAGTGACCGCAGGCATCGGACTTCTTGCTGCGACGGGCTCGCTCGATCTTGGAGTAGGTTGGGAAAGCTCTGGCCCGCAACCTGGTTATTTTCCCTTTTATGTCGGGCTGATTGTGATCCTGGCGAGCGTCGCCTCCGCCGCGCAGACGCTATTTGCGCTCCGACGGCACGGAGAAAAGCGCAGTGAGATCTTCCTGGAGGCTGAACAGGTCAGCCGTCTGGCATCCTTTTTCTTGCCGATGGCGGTTTTCGTGGTCGTTGCCATCCAGCTTGGCCTTTACCTCGGCAGCGCGCTCTATCTCTTCTACGTCTCGTGGAGACAGGGCAAATATCATTTCCTTGCAGCCGTTTCCCTTGGTCTGGGATTTGCCGTGGCACTTTATCTGATTTTCGAGATCGTCTTCCAGATCCCGCTGCACAAGGGTCCGCTCGAAAACATGTTCGGCGTTTACTGAACGACAGGGAGGATTCGATGGGAAATTTTGGGCTGCTGCTGGACGGATTCCAGATCGCTTTGACGCCCTACCACATCATGCTCATGGTGGTGGGGGTGATGCTTGGTTTGATCGTCGGCGTACTGCCGGGCCTTGGCGCGCCGAATGGCGTGTCGTTGCTCATTCCGCTGACGTTCTCGATGGATCCGGTGTCGGCCATCATCCTGCTCGCGTCGATGTACTGGGGTGCCCTGTTCGGGGGATCGACTACCTCCATCCTCTTCAACATTCCCGGTGAGCCGAGTTCGGTCGCCACGACGTTTGATGGCTATCCGATGGCCCGCGCAGGCCAGCCCACGCGCGCGCTGACACTTGCCTTCATGTCGGCGGGCATCGGTGCGCTTGTCGGGGTCGTCGTCATTACGCTTCTATCTTCGTGGGCAGCAAGCTTCGCCTTGCGTTTCGGCGCACCGGAATATTTCGCCGTCTATTTCCTTGCCTTCTGCGCTTTCGTCGGGATGGGCAGTGCTGCTCCGTTGAAAACGGTGGTTTCGTTGGGACTTGGTCTTCTCTTCTCGACAGTTGGCATGGATACCGTCACCGGATCGCTTCGTCTGACATTCGGGCTTGACGTGCTCATTGGTGGCATCAGCTTCCTTGTGGTCGTCATCGGACTTTTCGGGATTGGAGAAATCCTCGCGACGGTCCAGGACGGCCACAAATTTCGCGGCCTCTCGTCAAGGATCGATCTGCGCGACGTGCTCCGCACGATCGCTGAACTGCCCAGATACCTCACCACAGTCATCCGCTCCTGCGCGGTCGGGATCTGGATGGGCATCACCCCGGGTGGGCCAACTGCTGCGTCATTCATGAGCTATGGCATCGCGCGGCAATGCTCCAAGCCGGGCCAGGCCTTTGGCAGCGGGCGTGCGGAAGGTATCGTCGCTCCAGAAACGGCCGATCATTCGGCGGGAACGTGCGCGATGCTGCCGATGCTGGCGCTCGGCTTGCCGAGTTCGGCGACAGCTGCCGTCATGATGGGAGGACTGATGATCTGGGGCCTCACGCCCGGACCGATGCTCTTCACAACCAAGCCCGATTTCGTCTGGGGCTTGATCGCCAGCATGTATATATCGAACATCGTCGGCGTAATTTTGGTCCTTGCCACGGTGCCGATGTTCGCAGCGCTCATGCGCATTCCGTTTTCGATCATCGGGCCAGTCATCGTGGCGATCTGCTTCGTCGGCGCTTATACTGTCGCCAGCGAGACGTTCGACCTCTGGCTGGTGCTCGTCTTCGGCGTCGCAGGCTTCGTCTTCAACAAGCTTGAATTCCCGATTGCGCCGCTGGTGCTTGCCATGGTGCTTGGCCATAAGGCTGAAAATGCCTTCCATCAATCGATGATCATCTCGGACGGCTCCCTTAGCGTCTTCTTCTCTAATCCGCTTGTCGGGACCATCACCACGCTGGCGCTGGCGCTCGTCGTCGTTCCCCAGGCCGTCAAACTGCTCTCCCGGTTGCGGCGGCGGGGTGCGGCAGGCTCGGCCCACTAGAGCCGGCCGCCGCCTTTTCTTTCGAGGTTGGAGTCATCATGAACTACCATAGCTACTTCCCCAAAGGCGCCGCCCCTGTTGAATGCTGCATCGTCGGCACCGGTGCGTTCGGGCGCAGCTTCCTCGCTCAGAGCCGCAGAACGCCGCTCGTCAGCACGCGTGTGGCGGTCGATCTTTCCGCGAAAACTGCAGTGGCCGCACTGCGTTCGATTGGGGTGCCTGCCGATGAAATCGCCCTTTGCCGGACAAAAGAGGAAGCCGCGGCTGCCTGGGCCGAGCATCGGTTCATAGCAACGGACGACCTCGAGACAGTCCTCGCTCTCCCGTTTACCGTGGTTGTCGAGGCGACTGGCCATCCCGAAGCCGGCGCGCGGCATGCGCGCCTGGCCATCGATGCCAGCAAGCATGCGGCGCTCGTGTCTAAGGAGGGCGACCGCGTGGTCGGCCCTGGTCTCGCCGCGCGGGCCCGCCGCAACAATGTGCTGGTGACCCCTGGCGATGGCGACCAGCCCCGCCTTCTGCGACGGGTGATC
>NZ_JABEPH010000476.1:0-3721 GCF_013004495.1 Rhizobium sp. SEMIA 4085 | reverse complement strand
CAATTGTGCGCACCGTCGAGCGCCGCACCACGCTTTCCGATGAAAGCGTGGTGCTGATCGGCGAGGAAGAAACCCTGTCCTACGAGGAGCTGCAGAAGCGTATCGGCCGGCTGCTTCATCGCCAGGACTGGAACACGCTCGTGCTGCCGAAAAGCCTCGCCAAGGCTGGCGTATGGATGCAGACGGAGGTGCTCGACCAGGACACCGACATCCGGCCATGGATGATCGAGACCTCCGACGACCACTACGAGATAGACATATCCCGGGCCCGCGCGCTCATCGGCTGGGAACCCCGGCACAGCCTGGCTGCCACGCTGCCGGAAATGATCCGGCGGCTGAAAGAAGATCCAACCGACTGGTATGCGAAGAACAAGCTCGAATCCTCCGTTGTGGCGGCCTCCAAGCCGGAGATCGAAGAGGCAAAGAAGCGCCTGCGAGCGCCGCTCGAGCGCAGTGATGAGGAAGTCGAAGCCGCCGTGGAGCGACACCGGCTTTGGACGCTCTGGGCGCCACTGGCGAACGTGGCGCTCGGACTATGGCTCGTCGCCTCGCCAATGACGCTCGGTCTCTTTGATCCGGTCGTCGCCCCGTTCCCGCCAGCGCTGGGGCACGAGATCGCGGAGCCGGCCATCCGCGATGCGCGTCTGGGCGCAAGCGAGGTCCTGTCCGGTCTGCTTGTGGTGACATTCGCTCTACTGGGGATGTACCGCCGCTGGTCCTCGGTACAATGGATCACAGCGCTTCTCGGCGTCTGGGTGATGTTCGCCCCGCTCGTCTTCTGGACGACAAGTGCGGCCGCCTACGCAACCGACACACTCGCAGGCATTTTGATCGTCGCCTTTGCCGTGATGATCCCGCCGACGCCAGGAATTCGCGCGCGGGCGCTCGCGGCGGACGACGACCGCCCTCTCGGTTGGAGCTATTCGCCGTCCGCGTTCACTCAACGCCTCCCGATCGTGGCGCTCGCTTTCGTCGGCCTGTTCGTCTCGCGCTATCTCGCCGCTTACCAGTTGGGCCATATCGACGGCCTCTGGGATCCGTTCTTCGGCCCGGGCGAGGCGTCCGTTCGCAATGGCAGCGAGGCCGTCGTTACCTCCTGGGTGTCGAAAGGCTTTCCGATCGCCGATGCCGGGCTCGGGGCCTTCGCCTACGCGCTCGATATTCTCGCCGGCGCGATCGGCGACCGCCGCCGCTGGCGCACGATGCCCTGGATGGTGCTGCTGTTCGGCCTGCTGATTGTGCCGCTTGGCGCGGTGAGCGTCTCCTTTATCATCATTCAGCCGCCCCTGATCGGCGCGCTGTGCACGCTTTGCATCATCCAGGCGGCCGTCACGGTCGTGCTCATCCCCTATGCGATCGACGAGGTGCTGGCGACGGTCCAGTATTTGTGGAGAGCCAAGAGGGCGGGCGAGCCCCTCTGGCGGACATTCTGGATGGGCGGTCCCGCGCTTTCGGAAAACCAGACGCCCGGACCCGATCTAGACCGTCCGGCTGCGCAGCTATTGAAGGAATTCATCACCGGCGGTGTGAACTTTCCCTGGACGCTGGTCACGAGCGTCCTGCTCGGCGCGCTATTGATGACGACACCGCTCGTCTTCGGTAGCAATCCGCCTCTCTATTACAGCGACCATGTCGCTGGCTGCACCGTCATACTGGTTGCCATCATTGCGATGGCGGAGGTCGTTCGGCCGGTGCGTTTCCTTAATGGGGCGCTCGGCGCATGGGTCGCGGCATCGCCGTTTCTACTTGGCGGCGGCGGAATGGTGGGCACTTTGGCGGACGTGGCGATAGGGCTGGCCCTGGTGGTGCTCAGCCTGCCACGCGGGACGCGCAGCGAAGAGCACTATGGCGGCTGGGACCGGGCAATTGTCTGAACTGCGCAAGTTCGGCTGTTTTCTCGGGTGAGGCATTGCCGCATGGCGAGCCTGCCGCGCCGCGCGTCATCCTGTTTCAGGTCATCTCCGCAAGCGCCATGATGAGCAGGAAACCGAAGGCGCTGGCAACCGCCGATGACTGCTGGAACTGATGCGATTCCGCCTCGGGCACGAGGTCGGTGATCGTAAGGTAGAACATGCCGCCCGCCCCCATCGCAAAAAGAAAACCTAGAACTGCCTCTGGGAGTCCCCTCAGTAGAAACCACCCCGTGAAGGTTGAGACGAACACGGAAAGGCCGATCAACGAGGTCCAGCCGAGAATTTGCCAATTTGCATCGTTCTCCTCCTCGTCGAGGACCAACTCACCAATGCTCATGCCCTCGCTCAGATTGTCGATGCATATCGCCAACCCCACAATCAGCGCGACGCCAGGTTCGAAGGCGACGCCGATGCCGATGATCATCCCTTCGATAAGTTCCTCGGCGCTCGTGCCGCTGGCGAGCACGGCAACGTTGCTGCCGCGGGGTCTCTTGCGCCGGTGCAAACGATCGACCTCGCGCTTCTGATCCGCCTCCGGTCCTGCCGTTCGCCAGCGATTGACGTAAAGGTCGAGAATGTAGACGAGAGTGAGGCCGATGAGAAAACCGCCGGCCACGAGTGGGACAGATGCCCATTCAAGGGATTTTGGCATCATCTCGAATGCGAAAGTGCCAAGTAGGACGCCGGCTGCAAAGCCGACAGCAATCGAAAGCAGCAGGCTCGACGGTCGGATGCAGATCGTCACCAGGCCGCCAAGCGGCGACGCAAGAGCCGCGGCGGAGGCTACTCCCAACATGATTAGCAGATCATTGTCCATCACCGCCGCCCAGACATGGCTCAGCCAGCATTCTTTTCCGGTGAACTTCCTCGGCAACAGGCGGGAGCGGTGTTTGCCTGATGGCGGCGACGGCGCCAAGAGTGACAGTACCGCCCGCAATTGCCGGCTGCCAGAAATAGTTTATCAATATGGTCGCCCATCCAATGTCGTAAGGCGATCGCGAAGCGCCAAAAGCCAAAACGGTCAGGCCGGTAGAGTTCCAATCTTGCGAGAATTCAGCGCCCAATTGAGCGGCGGTCGCACTCACGAGCTTTCTTCCAAATCCCACGTTGACATGCCGTGAGCTGACGGGCCGCTGTATTGCGTTCCTGCATAGGCCGGCCCCAAAAGCTAAGATTTAACCCAAACCTTAGGCGCAGATCCTGTGTCATCGGATATGTGTCGCGGATTCTAATCCTTTCAAGGCGATGAAGTCGGTTGGCATCGTGCGGATGCGAACTGCGGCACACGCTCGAGCCCCCCAAGTTGGACGTTTCGCAACTCCAGCGAGGCTTGTATCGAGGAAATGGAGGCCAGCCGCCTTGAATTTTCCTACAAGATCGATCGCGTCCTGCAGGGTCTTCGTCACGGCCGTCAAACTCGATGACGCCGCAGCGAGCGGTCAGCGGACGGTCCTCGGGCCAGACTTCACGAACGGCCGCAACCTTTTCGAACTGATCGGCGGTTTGCCCCTGCCTTCGTGAAAGCCCACCCGCTTCATGCCGGTCACGCGCTGCCGCTATCCAGTGGCGTACCGGTGCGGGGTAGCGCGTCCTTCCACCCTCATCCTCGAAAGTGAGGATGAGGAGCGTAAAGGGCTGCCCCTCCTTGGGCGCCCAAGCGTTCTGATCGCATCGATAGGGATCGCTTTAGTGCCTGCCGGCCAAGTCCAGCACTTTCTCCTGGACAGGGTCTCGCCCCTGCGCATAAGCCCTGAAACTCAGCTCAACTGTGGTTTCCGGCGCAATCGAGATACCCCGCGGGCCGAAGG
>NZ_JABEPH010000475.1:0-3752 GCF_013004495.1 Rhizobium sp. SEMIA 4085 | reverse complement strand
TGCGGCCGCCCAGCAGCTGCCAGACGGGGACGCTGAGAGACTTGCCGAGCACGTCCCACCGCGCGAGGGCGATCGCGCTGAGCGCCGCGACGGATAGACCGCGCCGCGCGATCTCCGGCATGGCGTGGCCCGAAATCGCCGCCATCTCGGGGCGTACGCCGTTGTAGAGCATCTCCCATATGGCGGAGATGTCGGCAGGGTCACGGCCGATGAGCTTCGGCCCCACCTCGTGGTTCAGCATATGCACAAGCGTGCCATAGGTGCCTGCGCTGCCGGCGGCATTCTTGCCCTCTCCCCAGCCGACAATGCCGTCATTCGTCTCTATACGCACGATTGCGGCGTCAAAGGACGTCAGACGGCCGAAGTCGCTAAGGTGTTGGCGGCTTGCCTCGATGGGAATCTTCACCCACCAGGCCTCTACGGATTTGATACGCATGTGTCGGATCCCCCGCCCTCACGACCTCGCTGGCCGCGAGATCATATGCCTTCCCGTTCCTCACTTGATCAGCGGCAGGATCGTCTCGGCCGTGATCCGCATCTGATCGTCGTAGAACTTCTCGGTAAGAAGGCTCGAGCCGTGGTCCTGGATGAACTTCAATTGCTCCGGCGGGATATCGACGGGGCTGCGCTCCACCATGTCCGGGTACTTGGCTGCCGGCGTGCGATCGACGGGAGCGACGAACTCGTTCGTCACCGCGCCCTCATAACCGATTTCCTTCAGCGTGCCGATGATCTTCGGCCAGTCGAGCTGGCCGAGGCCGGCCGCGAAGCGATTGTTGTCGGCGACGTGGAAATCGAAGAGGCGCTTCCCGGCCAGCCGGATCGCGTCGTACATGTCCTCCTCCTCGATGTTGAGATGGAAGGCATCGAGGCAGACGCCGCATTCCGGGCTCACCGCATCGGCCAGCGCCAGCGCCTGAGCGGCGCGGTTGAAGAGATAGGTCTCGAAGCGGTTGAGCGGCTCGATCGCCAGCCGCACTCCCTTCTTCTGCGCGTGGGTGAAGCACTCGCGGGTGGCGTCGACCACCCACGTCCACTCCTCCTCTTCGGTCGCGTCCGGTACTACCTTGCCGACAGTCGCCGGCACAAGCGTGACGATCTCGCCCTCGAGTTCGCCGACCATGGTGATGACGCTCTTGACGTAATCCACCGACTTGGCGCGCTGGCCCTCGTCCTTGGCGGCAAGGTTGCGCTCGCCCAGCGTCAGCGTGACGGCGCCCCAGCAGCGGATGCCGTGTTCCTTGAGCAGCGCGCGCGTTTCCTTCACATCGTACTGTGTCGGCTCACCCGATATTTCGATGCTCTCATAGCCGTATTTCTTGATGCGCTTCAGCGTGACAGCGAGCGGTTCCGCCCGCATCCAGTTGTGTGTTGAAAGATGCATGAGGTCCTCCCGGGCTGTTGCGGCGCGCTTAACCGCCGAGGGCGGCAATGCTCACCTTCTCGTCCGCCAGCTCCGCATTCGGTAATCTGGTTCGGCCAATTATCGCTGATTGCAAGATCTAGCGCAATTTCCCACCCTCTGCAAGACGGAACGAGAAACGAGGATCTATCTTATTATACCGACATTTAATGTTGAAGTCTGGATTTTTCGCTGATCGCGCGGACGCGCGATGCCCAGAATTGGCTTGACCGGATATCCAATTTTGGTATGACCAGATTGCGAGAGTGACAGCAACAAGCGCAGGGCCGAAAGGCCCGGAGGGAGGAGACATGAAGATCGGCATGTGCATGTTCCTGTGGACGACGAGTGTCGGCCGGAAGCACGAGGGACTGTTGCGCGACATCAAGGACACCGGGTTTGATGGCGTCGAGATTCCGATCTTTTCGGGGACGCCCGACGACTACCGTCGGCTGGGGGCCCTACTCGACCGGATCGGCCTCGAACGGACCGCCGTTTCCGCCATGGGAGACCCCTCAATGAACCTGATCGCGTCCGACGCCGCCACCCGCCGACGCGGCATCGACCATATGAAATGGGCAATCGACTGCGGCGATGCGCTTGGCGCCAAAGTGCTGAGCGGGCCGCTGCATTCGACGCTCGGCCATTTTTCCGGCAGCGGGCCGAGCGCGGCGGAACTCAAGCGCTCGGTCTCCTCGCAACGCGCGATCGGCGATCATGCGGCAAAGCGCGGGGTCACGATCGGGCTCGAGGCGCTGAACCGCTTTGAGTGTTACCTATTCAACACGATGGACGCCCTTGCGGCCCATGTCGACGCGGTCGGGCATCCAAATATCCGCGCTATGTACGACACGTTCCACAGCAATATCGAGGAGGCCGATGCCATCGGTGCCTTCACGCGAAACAGGGACCGCATCGTCCATGTCCACATTTCGGAAAACGACCGCGGCGTACCGGGGCGCGGCCACATTCCCTGGGCGGAGACGTTCAAGGCGCTACGCGCGAGCGGCTACGACGGCTGGCTGACAATCGAAGCCTTCGGCCGGGCGCTCAAGGACCTTGCCGCCGCGACGAAGGTCTGGCGCGATTTTTCCGAGACACCGGAAGCGGTCTATCGCGAAGGCCACCGCCATATCCGCGATGGATGGCACGCGGCGGCATGAACGCGGTGCCACCAGTCGATCAGTCCGAGTTTCCATCTGGGCGCGGCTCCACGGCAGCGTCATTCCACGTTTACGGGTTGACCTTCGGAGCCGAACCCGCCTTCAAGCTATGACGGAATCCACCAGGAGGGCCAACGCCGTTGCGGCGACCCTCCCGATTGGCGCTCTTTACTTGAAGTCCGACATGTTTTCGAGAGTAACGAGAGCCGCGCCCGAGTCGATGAGCGAAGGGACATCTTCCCCGGATATGGCGCGGACCAGCGCGTCTACACCCAGTTCGGCCATCTTCGCGGGGAACTGGGCAACGGTGGCGTCTTCGACCCCGGCAGTCAACGCTTCTTCTTCGCCGCAACAAAAATCAAAGCCGACTAGGACGACTTTGTCAGGGGCGATGCCGGCATTCTTGATGGCACGCGCAGCGCCGGCGGCCGGAGGGCCGCAGGCTGCATAGATCGCTTTGAGGTCAGGATTGGCCGTC
This sequence comes from Rhizobium sp. SEMIA 4085, assembly GCF_013004495.1. Lineage (NCBI taxonomy): Bacteria > Pseudomonadati > Pseudomonadota > Alphaproteobacteria > Hyphomicrobiales > Rhizobiaceae > Rhizobium > Rhizobium sp. SEMIA 4085. The sequence goes on along the minus strand of NZ_JABEPH010000475.1, from coordinate 709 downwards.
AGCAAATCTTCAGCCACCGAAATGCCGAGTTCCTCGGTGCAGTTGGTGCCGCTGCGGCCAACGACTTCTACGGTGAGACCGCCCAGGCCCTCCAGCATACCCTTGACACGGTCATCGAGCGCCGGAACGCCCGGAACTCCCTCCAGGATGCCGAGCGTGTCGCCGGCGGAAAGCACCGACTTCAGATACTGCCCGGCGATCTTGCCGGCATTGTAGTTATCGGTGGTCGCCAGCGCCGCGGCTTTGTCCCAGCCAGGGATGGAGTTGTCCATCAGGACCACTTTCACGCCGCTGGCGATGGCCTTGTCGAGGGCAGACGCTACAGTCGGGTCCACGGGGGTGATGGCAATGCCTTGGACACCCTGGGTGGACATGGATTCGATGAGGGCGATCTGCCCTTCGACGTCGGTGGCCGAAGCGCCCTGGCCATAGATGATTTCAACACCTGGATTGGCCGCAGCATAGGCCTTGGCGGCATTTTCCATCGTGGCAAAGAACGGCACTGGAAACTTGGGGATGAAGCCCAGTTTCACGTCTGCCGCGAGTGCCGCGAAGGCGGTGAATCCCCAAATCGCCAACCGGACCACTAGTTGCAGACATGTCATTGTATACCTCTATATTGATTCCTGAATGTTCTCAAAGCCTCCGCCTGCCGTGGGTGCAGCCGCATACACCCATGCACTTCTGCAAATCTGACGCCGCCGCACAT
>NZ_JABEPH010000474.1:0-3768 GCF_013004495.1 Rhizobium sp. SEMIA 4085 | reverse complement strand
CCATTCAGATCATCCTGCGTCTCTGGAAAGCCAGCCGCTATCACCCCATCCGCTTTCTGGTGGTCCGAAACGTGCTGAACGATCAGACCATGGTCAACGACTTCCGTCCCTTCGGCGGCGCGATGGCAAAGCTCTCCACCAAGTCGAAGGTCATCGAGCGTTCGGATGGCAACGAGATCGATCTTGCCTTGGCGCTCGACAAAAAGCGCCGGATCGATACCTCCTTTGAAATCTACCTCGGACTTTATCAGGCCATCACCGGCCCGGAGGAGCGGCAGAAGCTGTTCCGCGAGTTCTCGCCAGATTTCTTCGATCTGATCGTTATCGACGAATGCCACCGCGGCAGTGCTGCTGAAGATTCCGCCTGGCGCGAAATTCTCGAATACTTCTCGTCCGCCAGCCAGATCGGCCTGACGGCAACGCCAAAGGAAACGGAATACGTCTCCAATACCGCTTATTTCGGCGAGCCGGTTTTCACCTACTCGCTGAAGCAGGGCATCAGCGACGGTTTTCTTGCCCCGTATAAGGTCATCAAGGTCCATATAGACCGCGATGTCGAAGGCTATCGGCCGGAAAAAGGGCAGCTTGATCGCGATGGCGAAGAGGTCGAGGACCGCATCTACAATGCCAAGGATTTCGATCGGACGCTGGTGCTGGACGATCGCACGAAGCTGGTCGCCGCCAAGGTCACGGAGTTCCTGAAGGAAAGCGGCGACCGCTATCAGAAGGCCATCGTCTTCTGCGTAGACGAGGAGCATGCTGCGCGCATGCGCCAGGCGTTGATCAACGACAACAAGGACCTCTGCGACGAGAACGCCCGTTACGTGATGCGCATCACGGGAAGCGATACGATTGGCCAGGCGCAGATCGGCAATTTCATCGATCCGGAATCCAGGTACCCTGTGATGGTCACGACATCGCGCCTGCTGTCCACCGGTGTCGATGCCCAGACCTGCCGACTGATTGTGCTGGATCGCCCTGTCGGCTCGATGACCGAGTTCAAGCAGATCGTCGGCCGTGGTACGCGCGTGCATGAGGATACGCAGAAATTCTATTTCACCCTCATGGATTTCCGCGGCGCGACCAGCCATTTCGCCGATCCCGAATTCGATGGCGATCCTGTGCAGATTTACGAACCGGGCGAGGCCGATCCCATCACCCCGCCGGATACGGGTACGCAGACCACGGACTTCGAAGACGGAGATCAGGACGACTACACCACAGAGCCGCCGACCGCTGGAGGCGAGGAGGTGACTTTTCCACCCGGTGACGGCGACCGCCAGAAGAAGGTCTATGTCGATGGCATCAGCGCCCGCGTCATCGCGGAGCGCGTCGAATATTTGGATGCCAACGGCAAACTGGTGACAGAAAGCCTGCGCGATTTCACCAAGGCGGCACTGCTCAGGCATTTCGCCAGCCTGGATGATTTCCTGAGGCGCTGGAAGTCGGAAGAGCGGAAGGATGCGTTGGTGAAGGAGCTGGCGGCTGAAGGCCTACCGCTGGACATGATCGCACGGGAACTCGGCATCGACCTCGATCCATTCGATCTCGTCTGCCATATCGCCTTCGACCGCAAGCCGCTGACGCGCCAGGAGCGGGCCGACAATGTGAAGAAACGCGACGTCTTCGGCCGGTATGAAGGCAAGGCGCGTGCGGTTCTTGATGCTTTGCTGACTAAATATGCGGACGACGGCGTCTTCTCACTTGATCGAACTGAGGTTCTCCGTGTTCCTCCGATCAACTCTCTTGGTACACCCGTAGAACTGGTGAAGGCCTTTGGGGGCAGGGATGAGTTCCGCCGAGCCGTGTTAGCAATGTCGGAGGCTCTGTACGAGGGGGCTGCCTAGATATGGAGATAATCGCAAAGGAGAGGCTTTTTAGCTTTACTGATGCGGGACGTCTTGCCAGCAGAACCTGCCTTTCCATTAGGAAAGACCAAGGTTGTAGGGTCAAGAGCTATCTCGATTTAGCGACCAAGGTCGCGAAACTGCAATATAAAAACCCCAACTACGTGATGCTATTTAGGGGACAACCCGATGACTATCGGCGTAGAAGCAGGGACAATCCAAACTCGGACTTTTCTACTCTCAAGCCGAACTTGTTTCGCGGAAGTCCAGCACCCTCAGCAACCAGGCTCCAGCGGAGATTTGATCGACTCGCAGTTGCGGAGAATCATCTCGTTGTTGAATTCGAACGAGTCCGATTCCCAGATTTAGAGCGGCTGCAGCGGCATCGGATTCTTCGGTGGTCGATCTTGCAACACTATGAGGTGTGCAGGACCCCTCTTTTGGATGTCACTCACTCTCTCCGAATCGCGGCGTCGTTCGCAACACACGAGGCACGGGGAGAAGCCTACTTATTTGTGCTTGGGGTGCCAAATATCAGTGGTGCGATAACGGCTAGCGCAGAAGCTGGATTACAAATTATCAGGCTAGCAAGTGTTTGCCCGCCCGCAGCTGTTCGGCCACATATTCAAGAGGGCTACCTTCTTGGTGAGTATCCCGATATGGGCGCTTACCATCAGAAACAGTTCTATCCTCATCACGAGATCGATTTCGGCCGACGAGTAGCGGCGAAGTTTAGATTTGATCCTGACGAGTTTTGGAGAAATACCGAGTTTCCGCTTATCGGGAAGGACGCTCTCTATCCCAACCGCAATGATCGGATGTATCAACTCGCCGAATCGATCGCGGCCCGTTTAACAAATGAAGATTGAATGCCATGTCAGTCCGTAACACCGTCAAGTCCATCCAGGATATCATGCGCCAGGATGCCGGCGTCGATGGCGATGCCCAGCGCATCAGCCAACTCTGCTGGATGTTTTTCCTCAAGATCATGGATGATCAGGACCAGGAACTGGAGCTGACCCATGACAATTACGTCTCGCCGATCCCGGAAAGATTGCAGTGGCGCAACTGGGCGGCAGACCCGGAAGGAATCACGGGCGAGGCCCTGCTCAACTTCATCAACGGAGAGCTGTTCCCGGCGCTGAAGACGGTGCCGGTCTCGGCGCAGCTGGGGGACCGCCGCCGTGTGGTGCGCGATTTGTTCGAGGATGCCTATAACTACATGAAGTCCGGCCAGTTGATCCGTCAGGTGGTCAACAGGATCAGCGACGTCGATTTTAACAGCCTGACGGAGCGCCAGCACTTTGGTGAAATCTACGAACAGATTTTGAACAACCTGCAATCAGCCGGCAATGCGGGCGAATATTACACCCCGCGTGCCCTCACATCCTTCATGGTGGAACGGATCAATCCCAAGCCCGGCGAAACGCTGTTCGATCCCGCCTGCGGCACGGGCGGGTTCCTGACCTGCGCAATCCGCCATATGGAAAAGAACCATGTGCGCACGCCAGACCAGCGGGAAAAGATGCAAGGCGGCTTGCGTGCCGTGGAAAAGAAGCCGCTGCCGCATATGCTCTGTGTGACGAACATGCTGCTGCACGGCATCGAGGACCCGAGCTTTGTACGCCACGACAACACGCTGGCCCGCCCGCTGATTTCCTGGGGCAAGGATGAACGCGTCGATATCGTGCTCACCAACCCGCCCTTTGGCGGGCGTGAGGAAGACGGCATCGAAAACAACTTTCCGACCTTCCGCACCAAGGAAACGGCAGACCTGTTTCTGGCGCTGATCGTGCGCCTGCTGAAGGACGGCGGCCGTGCTGCCGTGGTCCTGCCAGATGGCTCGTTGTTTGGCGAAGGCATCAAAATGCGGTTGAAGGAGCATCTGCTGGAGGAATGCAACCTCCACACCATCGTGCGC
>NZ_JABEPH010000473.1:0-3618 GCF_013004495.1 Rhizobium sp. SEMIA 4085 | reverse complement strand
AGACAGGCATGTGACGGCTCAAATTCCAGCCGCCAAAATCAAAAAAAGATAAGCATGCTTACGGTGGATGATGGCACGATGGCGGAAGGCCTAGCGGCTGCGCTGCCTGCTGCGGGCAGTGGCAGTGCGGCGTTTGCTGACCTGTTTGCGGGCGGGTTTATTCGCCGTTGAGCCAGTGCGGGTGAAGCGACCGGTCGTGGAAGGGCGTGTCTTTCGCTTCTTTCGCTTGGTGGTGGTTCGGAGCGCAGTTTTCTTGAGGATTTCCTTGAGCACGGTCTCGACAACGCCGCTCACGAGTTCCTTCACGATATCAGCCATTCAAACCCCTCCAGCACCCAAACGCTTTCGTGGCTATTGAAATCCCGATGCTTTCGGTTAGCAAGCGCTCTTCAACAGCACGAGAGCCTTTTCCGCCACATTTCACATGCATGCGCGTTTTGCGAATTGGCGGGCCGAGCTCGCCGGCAAGATATTTATGGAATTGATCAAGAAGAGGGTGGTACTTCACTTCCCGGGTTTCTAACCGCTGGACGGGGAGGCTCACCGGGCCCGCTACGAGCGAGCGGCCAGACAAAGCGGAAAGGTTTGGGGCTTCCAGGCGCAGCTAGCCGAAATAGACGATTGCTACGAGTTTGCGAAATTCGACGTACTCGCTGCGTCCGATTTCTGGCAGACCGCAAGCAGGGTTCATGTTTTCGATCATGACGTGCTCGTACGGCATCTTAGCGCCAAGCCGGCGGCAAAGCGCATAGTCGACGGCTTTGCCGCCTGCGGCCGCATCATCGTGGACGGGGGATTGGCCGGCTATTTCCGTCATGCCTGGCGCTTCGGCCTTTTCTTCATCTTTCCGTTCGTGCTGATGCTGCTCGGCCTCATGCTGATGGCCACGATCGCTTCGGCACCGATGGGCTTCGGCCTCGGGATTTGGCATATCGTCTGGAGCCTGCCGGCGGCGGCTGGCTTCTTCGTCTATCTCTTCCTACCTTTCGCCGAACGCTTCTACGCCCTGCATCTCTTCGCGGATTGGGAAATGGCGGTTGCGCTCGGGCGCTTGGCTCGCCCCGAGGTCGACGCATGGCTCGGACGCTGTGCGCATGCGGCGCGCGAGGCGCTGCTGGAGGATGCTGACGAATATGTGATCTCGTCGCACAGAATGGGCTCGAGCGTTGCCGCACATGTCGTCGGTTTGCTCCTTGAGAAGGAGCCGGAAATCTTCGACGGCAAGCAGGTCGTCTTTGCTTCGCTTGGTTCGGCGGTGCTGCAATGCGCTCTGCTGTCACCCGCAAAAGCGCTGCGCGCCCATGTCGGGCGGATCGCGGTCTGCCGGTCCGTCTCCTGGCTCGACGTGCACTGCCTGACGGACGCCATCCATTTCTACAAGGTGCCGGTTGTCGCTGCAGCGGGCCACCCGGACGCACCGCAGGCAAGAATGCAGTTCATCCGCGTCAAGCAGATGCTGACGCCGGAACACTACAAGAAGATCAAGCTGGATTTCCTGCGGGTGCACCGGCAATACGTGCTGGGGCCGGACCTGCGCGCAGCCTTCGATTTCACGCTGCTGACGGCCGGACCGGTGCCTGCCGCTCTTGTCGCCGATGGCGGACTGCAAAAAATGCCCGGCTTGTGACCGGGCATTCCAATAATCGAAGCATCATTCCGGGGCCGATGTCTGCAACGCCAGTGCGTGCAGGATGCCGCCCATGTTTCCTTTGAGGGCCTCATACACCATCTGGTGCTGCTGGACGCGGCTCTTGCCCCGGAAGGCTTCGGCCACGACTTCGGCGGCGTAATGATCACCGTCGCCCGCAAGGTCGCGGATCGTCACCTTGGCACCGGGTATCCCGGCCCTGATCATGTCTTCGATGTCGCCGGGTTTCATAGCCATGATCGTAACTCCTTGCACATCATTCCGCAGCGACAAGTGCCTCTGCGCTATCCATGAATTCAGGGAACCACGATTCATGGGCGTTGCGCAATTGCTGAATGGGGAGCGACAAAAGATCATCGACAACGAGGTCGCTGCCGGCAAGCGTGCCGAGACGGCGGAAGGGCACGCCGGCGCCTTCCGCATTGGCGCAGACGAAACCGGCGACGTCGGGTTTGACCGCGATGACGTAGCGTGCCTGGTCTTCCCCGAAAAGGAGGGCATGCGGCGCGCCCTTGCCTTCGGCAAGCGTCACCATCAGGCCCTTGCCCGATGCCATCGCCATTTCCGCGAGCGCCAGGGCGAGGCCGCCGGAAGAGATATCGTGGCAGGCGGTGACCTGGCCGTTGCGGATTGCCGAACGAACGAAATCGCCGTTGCGGCGCTCGGCGAAGAGATCCACTTCCGGCGCCGGACCATCGATGCTGCCGACCACATCGCGCAGGTAGATCGAGGAGCCCAGATGGCTGCCGTCGGTGCCGATCAGGATCAGCTGGTCGCCATCGGATGCGCCACCGATGCACGCCATCGCCTGCCAGTCCGGCAGCAGGCCGACGCCTGCGATCGTCGGGGTGGGCAGGATCGCGATGCCATTCGTCTCGTTGTAGAGCGAGACGTTGCCGGAAACGATCGGGAAATCCAGCGCACGGCAGGCTTCGCCGATGCCTTTTACGGCTTCGACGAACTGGCCCATAATTTCCGGCTTCTCCGGATTGCCGAAATTAAGTTTGTCGGTCGCAGCCAGCGGCTCGGCTCCCGTCGCGGTGATATTGCGCCAGCATTCGGCGACGGCCTGCTTGCCGCCTTCGAACGGATCGGCCTCGACATAACGCGGGGTGACATCGGACGAGAAGGCAAGCGCCTTTGTCGGATGTCCTTCGACGCGGACAACGCCGGCGTCGCCGCCCGGAAGCTGCAGCGAATTGCCCTGGATCAGCGTATCGTATTGTTCGTAGACCCAGCGGCGGCTGGACTGGTTCGGCGAGCCGACGAGTTTCAGCAGCGCCTTACCATAATCGTCCGGTGCTGATACGAGCTCAGCGGGGAGGGGAGCGCGCTTACCGGATTCCCGCCAGGGGCGATCGTATTCCGGCGCCTGGTCACCGAGGTCCTTGATCGGTAGATTGGCGACTTCTTCGCCCTGATGCACGACGCGGAAGCGCAGGTCGTCGGTGGTCTTGCCGACGATCGCGAAATCCAGGCCCCACTTGACGAAGATCGCCTTGGCGACCGCCTCCTTGTCCGGCTCGAGGACCATGAGCATACGCTCCTGGCTCTCCGAGAGCATCATCTCGTAGGCGGTCATCTGCTCTTCGCGGACCGGAACCCTGTCGAGTTCGAGCAGGATGCCGAGATCGCCCTTGGCGCCCATTTCGACGGCCGAGCAGGTGAGGCCGGCCGCACCCATGTCCTGGATGGCGATGACGGCACCGGTCTGCATCAGTTCAAGGCAGGCTTCCAGCAGGCACTTCTCGGTGAAGGGGTCGCCGACCTGGACGGTCGGGCGCTTTTCCTCGATCGACTCGTCGAATTCGGCGGAGGCCATCGCCGCGCCGCCGACGCCGTCGCGGCCGGTCTTGGCGCCCAGATAGACGACCGGCATGCCGACGCCCTTGGCGTCCGACACGCCAATGGCATTCGACTGCGCGGGACCCCCCGCAAAGGCGTTGACGCGGCTTTTGCCGCTGTAGCCG